>JAHIPR010000129.1 GCA_018903015.1 bacterium | reverse complement strand
AGCAGGTGCTTTCGCATTTGCCGATGAGTAATACCGTCAATGAATGAATTATTAGTAATCATCGCCACAATACCGCTTTTGTTTTTCTCTATAAAGTGTTCGGCAAAGCGAATAAATTTTATGTAGTCATCGTCAAGATTAATTTTTCGCTCACCTAATCCTCTTTTATAGTCCTTTATTAGTTGTAGAATCCACTTACCTTTATTTTGTGAGCTGATGCTATATGGTGGATTTCCTATAACCACCATAATAGGTGTCTCGCTTTTGATTTTGTCAGCTTCCTTGGCTTCCGCTGCGATACTTTCGGCAAAGCCAAAAGAAAAAAGATCTTGCTGAGTTTCGCTTTGCTCAAGGGAATTAGTAAGATAAACCCGAAGACGTGTTTTCCCAGTCTTGGTCTCATTAAAGTATTTAAATCCTGTTTCTCTTAATGCTATGCTCACTTTTAAGTGTGCTATTATATAAGGTGTCATCATTAGCTCAAAACCATGCAAACGCGGTAAAAGGTCATGATGTACATAAGCCGGCCAGCGTCCTGGTTGCCCCTGTTTCTCAAGTCGATCATGAATGGCCGTTATAGTGGCGCTGATAAATGTTCCTGTTCCTACAGCAGGATCTAAAATTTGCACACGATGCTTACCGTTCGGTAATTTTGATGTATCAGCTAACCCATTTGCAAGATTAAAATCCTTCTGTAAAATTTGATCGACTGAGCGGATAATAAATCGCACAACCGGAAGTGGTGTGTAGTATGCACCCATTTTTTTGCGTAAGTCAGGGTCATATTCCTTTAAAAAATCCTCATAAAAATGAATTACCGGATCGGCATCGTCCATATATTCTTCAATAAGTTTTTTGGTATCGGCATGCTGAAAAACCAAGCAAAGCTCATCAACGATATAGCTTAAGCGTTTATCAAAATTGGGGCCGGCAATGTGATCAAAAAAGTGCTGAAGAAAAGGGTTGGAGGCGGGTACAAGATCGCGGGCTTCTTGACGATTAAAGGTATCTGGCGAATCATCGTAGTATCGGGCAACGAATAATCCATAAACCAAGGTCTGGGCGTACATGTCCGAAAAAGTATCTATGGTAAGATCATGCACCAGCATTTTCTTGATCGCCTCATAAATATGAACAAGTTCTATATTTTGTTTAGAATCAGGGATCAGAAAATGTCTTAGGTTGTCTCTGATTCTTTGCGCTTTTCCTCCCATAATCTTGGAGAGATGTTTACCTGATTTTATGGGTTCCTTTTGTGACTGGGTAAAATCGAGCAGTGTTTTTGCTGCATGCTCATAATTTTGCGAAAGTGGAGTAATGATGCGATTTTTTAAATTATAACTTGCTATTTTAATTGGCTCCTCATAGGGAAGGCCATTTCTGTAAAATCGAAATTCTAGATAGTCGGTAAGAACTAAATTTGTATAACCAAAATATCGTGCCATCTGCTCCGATTTTTCAACTTTATCTAGAGATACTCCAATGTCTTTTGCTTCTATATACAAAATGGGTACATCTTTATTTATTACAATAAAATCCGGTTTATTTCCCTGTCTGGCTTTGGCGTCATGATCTACACGTTTGACCTTGATTGATTCAAAAATACCTTTTAGTAAAATTTCAAAATCGGCACGGTAACCCATTTCACTTGTTTCCAGGTGAGAAAATTTAGAAGAAATCGATTTGATATAATGATTAAAAATATTTTGCATAGTTTATTTTAATTACCAGGGTCAGACCTTTATTCTTGCCGAATAGTATGATTAACTATCAAGAATAAAGATTTGACCCCATTCCTTATATTAGTTGCGAAAAGATAAGAGAAGATTACCTCCTCTCTTCTTCTTCGGTTAGCATGAGGTTAAAATATAATACTAATTTATATATTCGACATTAATTTTAAAAGTCCTGCTTTTTTTGAAAAGTTTTCCGTTTGGAAATAGAGGATGGTTTTGAAGAGATTGGTGAGCAAAGGAGAGGAGTTAAATTTTATGGCCTACTTTTCGGGCTCGAACTGTTTTATCCATGTCGATACCCATATTTATTCCGATTTCTACCAGAAGATTCCAACCTGCGGCAATTTCAAGGTAATTGGTAAAATCACCATATTCCGGAATGATCATAGTGGGGAAGATAGTTTTTCTGGTAGAAATTGCCACTACTTTTAATCCTATTCCTTTAATAAGTACATTCTTATATTTTTCCTCTTCATCCTTAAATGGATCAACAATGACAACTACTTCATCTGCATTCATCACTTCTTCTATGCCGTGAAAAAGATAGGTGCCTTCTAAAAAATCAGATTTCTTGCGGGCTATTTCGTTTGCCTTAAGGGTTAGTTCTTCTGCCACGACATTATTTCTATCCGTTCTTCCTGAATGGCGCTGCTTGCTTTTTTCTAGTAAACCTTCCTTCTTATTATCTGTACAACCACTCCAAGTGAAATAAACGCTAACCCAAAAATAACAACCGTGATTATACTTTGAACTGGTACAATATCGGCAGTAAGTCGTTTTGTTAATATACCGAATAAAGCCCAATCCACTACCAGACAGTAAAAAATATCTTTTCGATAAAAAAGTATAGT
>JAHIPR010000128.1 GCA_018903015.1 bacterium | reverse complement strand
TCATGAAGAGGATCTTCCATGTCCTCCTTGCTAACTTCTATTTCTTTTGCTGTGGCAATTGCTCTTTTCCAACAAGGGTCTTCTCTATCATCAGGATCTATCAAGGTTGCATAATAAGGCGTTATGGCTATCCTAAGATATTTTTCCCATTCTTTCATCTCTTTTATTTCCTTAGATCTCAGATTTACTACATGGGATAAATTATCCACAGACATTATTCTATTATCAAGCTGCCATTTCCAATCATTCCATTCTTCCGGAGATATATTAGCCCAAAGAGGTATTTCTTTATAGTTTCTCATTTTAATTCACTCCTTTCATCTCATCTTTTTAAGGACAAGCCTTATCTTTTCATCAGCTAATTCCAATTCTCTATCTTCTATGCAGAGTATAGGTCTAAACCTAATACTTTTCTTCCCGCAAGGAAGAATAAGCATATTGTCTTCAAAACATCTCTTCTTAAATTCATCTCTAATTTTAGTATTTGGCAGGTCAAAAGAACACATTAACCCCAGTCCCCTTGCATTGGAGATTAAATCCGGAAAGTCTTTCTGGATATCTTGAAGAATCTTTTTTATTTTTTCTCCTTTAATTCTCGCATTTTTTATCAGGTTATCCTCTTTAATAATTTCTAAAATCCGAGTTGCTCTGACCATATCTACAATATTCCCACCAAATGTAGAGTTTATTCTACTAGATTCTACAAAAGCGTTGTTTTCAACTTCATCAATTCTTTTTCCAGCCATTATGCCGCAAATCTGCATCTTTTTACCAAAAGCCATTATGTCTGGTTTGACATCGAAATGTTGATGCGCCCACCACTTTCCGGTAATTCCCATTCCAGTTTGAACTTCATCAAATATTAATAAAATATCATAGTCATCGCATATTTTTCTTAATTCTTGAAAGAACTCTTTTCTGAAAAAGTTGTCTCCCCCTTCACCCTGTATGGGCTCCATAATCAATGCTGCTATATCTTCATGATCCTTCTCTAATATACTATAAATCTTATTAAGGGTTTTTGCTTCTGTTTTTTCAATTTCAGCTAAATTCTCTTCTATGGGAAATTTTACTATGGGAGGGTCAACCCTGGGCCAATTAAATTTTGGGAAAAACTGATATTTTCTGGGGTCTACTGTATGAGTTAGAGACATAGTATATCCCGTTCTTCCATGAAAGGCGTTATCAAAATGTAAAACTTTTTGCCCTTTTATTGCTTCAAGTCCTTTCTTGAAATTCTTTTTTATTTTCCAATCAAAAGCTACTTTCAGTGCACTTTCCACCGCTAACGCTCCCCCGGATATCTGAAAAAGATGAGGTAGATAGTCTGGCATTGCAATATTTTTTACAGCGTTTACCCACTCTGCAAATTCTATGGTGTAAATATCGGCATTTGCAATTTTATTAACCGCAGACCTAAATACTCTTTCTTTAAATTTTTCATTTGCTAATTTTGGATGATTCATTCCAAGAGGAGAAGAAGCAAAAAATGTATAAAAATCCAAAAATTTCCTTCCATTTCTCGCATCTATAATATACGAACCCTCACTTTTTTCCATATCTATAACTATATCAAACCCATCAACAAGAATACTCTTTCTTAAAACATTAAAAACTTCATTTGCTTTTACTGTCATCTAATTCACCATCCTTTATTAATTTTTTATGTCAAATAAAAAGACAATTAATGATAGAGTCTTCAGTAACTGTCTGATATTTTATTTTTTCCAAACTTAAATGAAGCACTCTACCTTTGGGGTAGCGCTCCATCTGAATCCGGGGACAGATTCGATGACAGTCTTATAGTTATTTACTATAAGCCCAGCAGAAAAAGATTTTAGACCATTTTTTCGCTTCGGCGGAAACACCTTTCGAGATAAATTATAAGACTTTATCTTTACTTATTATTATCCGCTCCTCTACCTCACATTTTTAAATGCAAGCTAATATTAATTTTTAGATAATTATCTAATCACCTCCTTTTCTTTTTTCATTTTCTTTCAGTATTATCTTCTCTTCACAAGCTATTTCTTCGAATTATATATTTTTTATAAATTTAACAAAATTA
>JAHIPR010000127.1 GCA_018903015.1 bacterium | reverse complement strand
TCCCTGGATGTTTTGGGAAGAATATTTGATGGTTCGGGAAGACCTATAGATGATGGTCCTCAAATTATTGCAGAAAAAAAATTAGATATAAATGGAAATCCTATTAATCCTTATGCACGAGATTATCCTAACAATTTTATCCAAACCGGTATTTCTTCCATCGATGTATTAAATACCTTGGTCAGAGGACAAAAGCTGCCTATCTTTTCTGGTTCAGGATTACCCCATGCAAAACTTGCTTCCCAAATCGCGCGGCAGGCAAAAGTTTTAGGAAAAGAGGAGAAATTTGCTGTTGTATTTGCTGCTATGGGAATTACTTTTGAGGAAGCAAATTTTTTTATAAGCGATTTTAGAAGAACCGGAGCAATAGAGAAGAGTGTTATGTTTGTTAATTTAGCCAATAACCCGGCAGTAGAGAGAATAATAACTCCCCGAATGGCTTTGACTTGTGCAGAGTATTTAGCATTTGAAAAAGGTATGCATGTGCTGGTAATACTTACTGATATGACCAATTATTGTGAAGCCTTAAGAGAAGTTTCTGCAGCCAGAAAAGAAGTTCCCGGCAGACGTGGTTACCCAGGTTATTTGTACACAGATTTAGCAAATCTCTGCGAGAGAGCTGGGAGAATAAAAGGAAAAAAAGGATCAATTACTTTAATTCCCATTTTAACTATGCCAGAAGATGATAAAACTCATCCCATACCGGACTTGACAGGTTATATTACGGAAGGGCAGATAATTTTATCAAGAGAATTACACCATAAAGGAATTTATCCCCCTATTAATGTATTACCTTCTTTGTCTCGTTTAAAAGATAAAGGAATTGGGTTGAATAAAACGCGCGAAGACCATGCAAATGTTATGAATCAGCTCTTTGCTTCTTATGCCAGAGGTAAAGAATCCAAAGAATTAGCAGTAATCTTAGGGGAAGCGGCTTTAACGGAAGTTGACAAGAAATATGTTAGGTTTGCAGATAAATTTGAAGAAATATTTGTCAAACAAGGCGAAGATGAAAATAGATCAATTGAAGAAAGTTTAAATACAGGTTGGCAATTATTAACAATTCTACCAACAGAAGAATTAAAAAGGATAAAAGATGAATTTATTAAGAAATATTTGCCAAAGGATACATCGGAGGCTAAAAATTAAATGTTATTAAAAGTTAATCCTAATCGAATGGAATTATTAAGGCTAAAAAAGAGATTATTTCTAGCAAAACGAGGTCATAAGTTATTAAAAGATAAAAGAGATGCTTTAATTCAAGAATTTATTCGCTTAGTAAAAGAAAATAAAACAATTAGAGAAGAATTAGAAGATAGATTGATAAAGTGTTATGCTATTTTTTCTAATGCTTCTTCTTTAATGAGCAAGATAACCTTGGAAGAGACCTTAATGTTCCCAAAGGCAAAAAGTACAATCGAAGTAACTTTTAAAAATCTAATGAGCGTAAATGTTCCAAAGTATAAATTTAAATATGAGGGAAATTTTTACGCATATAGTTTAATAAATACAACTCCAGAACTAGACATTGCTTTGAGAAATTTTTATGAAATTATACCCTTAATGTTAAAATTGGCTGAGTTAGATAAAGCAGTAAGCCTTTTAGCTGATGAAATTGAAAAGACCAGACGAAGGGTTAATACATTAGAATATGTATTAATACCTGATTTAGAAGAGACTGCAAAATTCATTACCATGAAATTGGATGAAATGGCTAGATCTACTATTTCAGCGATTATGCGAATTAAAGAAATTATAAGAGCATAAAAAAAATAGTGTAAATTACAAATACTCCGTTTTTTTATATAAATTAGAGAATAGTTAATACAAGAAGAAAAGGAAATATATAGGGATAATTAATTATTGCTGTTATTTAATTAATAACTTCTCTAATACATTTATTTTAGAAGGATGATAATGAAAATTGGGATAATTTCTGATATTCATAGTAATTATGAAGCAATAAACAGTGTTTTGAAAAACATTAAAGAAGTTAATGAATTTATCTGCTTAGGAGATATTGTTGGTTACGGCGCCGACCCCAATTATTGTATCGAAAAGATAAAAGACTTAAACTGCAGAAGTATAGGTGGAAATCACGATTTTGCAGTTGTAGGAAAATTAGATATAAATTATTTTAATTATACTGCGAGGGCTGCAATATTATGGACTTCTCTTCAATTAAAAAAAGAAAACCTTAATTTCTTAAAAAATCTTGAAAAAAAGATTGAACTTAAAGATAATGTCAATGCAGTTCATGGCAGTCCTCAAAATCCATTATTAGAATACATTTTAGATAAAGATACCGCAAGTTTAATCTTCAGTAAATTTGTTTTTAAAATATATTTTGTAGGACATTCTCATTTAGCAGGATGTTTTTCTTTCAATGAAAATAATAATCAAATAGATTATATAAATTTTAGCAATGGTGGCTATATTGAAATTAGTAAGAATAAAAGGTATATTATTAATTGTGGGAGTGTTGGCCAACCTCGTGACGGTAATCCCCAGACAAGTTATGGGATTTATGACTTAAAATATAATGCAGTTAATATTTATCGCGTTTCTTACCCGGTTAATTTAACACAAGATAAAATAATTAATGCGGGATTACCCAGGAGTTTAGCTGATAGGCTTAGCTATGGTAGATAGTATGTGCCCGTGGCTTAATTGGATAAAGCGACGGCCTCCGGAGCCGTAGATTGGAGGTTCAAGTCCTCTCGGGCACACCTAAATTTTATAAATAAGTTGAGATATAATATGTTTTATTCTATTGTTAGAATTATCTCTTGGATATTATTAAAAATATTCTGGGGCATGAAAGTCAAAGGGGCTGAAAACATTCCTAAGAATGGCGCTGTGATAATTGCTTCAAATCATGTAAGCTCTTTTGACCCGTTTGTTTTGGCAGCATCAATAGATAGAGAAATATATTTTATTTCTAAAAAAGAAGCCTTTAAAAGTGTTTTAGGAAGGTATCTTTTTACAAACTTAAATGCATTTCCAGTTGATAGAGAAAATGTAGATGTACTTGCTTTTAAAAAAGCCTTAAAGATATTACAGGAAGGGAAAATATTAGGTATTTTTCCAGAGGGCACACGTTCATTAAATGGTGAATTACAGGAATTAAAATTAGGCGTAATAAAGATTGCCATGAAGACAGGTGTTCCTGTTTTACCGGTAGGGATTATTGGCACTTATCAAATATGTCCTCAAGGGAAAAAAATTCCCATCCTATTTAAACATAAAATAATTGCTAATTATGGTACTCCTCAGATTTTTCAAAAGATGCAATCAAAAAATAAAGAATATCAAGATGAGTCACTAAATTTGTTAAGTGAAAAAATCAAGGAATTATCTAAAATAAATAATTAGCAAAAATACTAATATAAAAAGGTTGTAATTATGAAAAAATATTTTATATTTATTTCAATAATATTACTCGCTTTTTCATCCATTGTCGCTGCTGCTTCAGATACTAATTATATCACTATATTAACTTTTGGTGAATATGGTAACAGGGCAGGTGAATTTAATTATCCGGTTTGCCTGGCACTCGATAAAGATAATAATTTGTATGTATCTGATTGGGAAAATGACCGTATACAAAAATTCAGCTCTGATGGAAGATTACTAAAGGTAATTCCGGATGGAGAAGGGGAAGATGCGTTAAAACTTGATGGCCCGGTAGGCTTGGCTCTGGATAGTAACGGAAATATAATCATAGTAGAACAATTTAACCATAGAATCCATAAAATATCACCGGAAGGTAAATCCTTACAGATGACCGGGAAAGAAGGTAATGGCCCGGGTGAATTTTCTAATCCAAGAGGTATTGCCATAGATA
Source organism: bacterium (assembly GCA_018903015.1). Next base: position 4,553 of record JAHIPR010000127.1, on the reverse strand, counting down.
AAGATGATAATATTTATATTGTAGATACGGGAAATAGCAGGATACAAATATTTTCTCCTACTTTAGAGTATATCAAACAATTCGGGAAAGAAGGTATGGGAGACGGTGAATTTTATTACCCAAGAGGAATTGCTTTTGATAAGGAAGGAAATATGGTTGTTGCCGACACTTTCCATGACCAGGTACAGGTATTTAGTAAAGAAGGCATATTTTTAAGAAAATTTGGAGAAAGCGGAAGTGAGTTTGGTCAGTTTAACGGCACAAGATATATTGCTTTTGATTCAAAAAATAATATATATATCACTGATTACAAAAACGGAAAAGTAGTAAAATATGATAAAGATGATAATTTCGAATTAGAATTTGGTAATGAGTCGGATAAAATTAATTTAAATTACCCTGAAGGAATTGTTATAGATAACAGGGATTATATTTATGTTGCCGATGCCGGAAATAATAGAATTGTAAAATTTTGCGTATCCCAAATAGTTATTCACAGTAATTTAGGCGATAAATATAGCGAAGAAAAGAATTGGGGGGAAGCAATATTAGAATATGAACAGGTTATTTCTATAGATCCTTCAAATACCAATGCTCGGGAAGGAATTGCCATTGCTTTTTATGAAAATAAACAATGGAAAGAAGCTATCGAAACTTATAACTATCTTCAAAAAGTCCACCCGGATGATCAAAAATTAAAATTAAAAATTATTGATGCCCAATTTAATTTAGCTGTAGATGATGAAAAAAAATCACTTTTTAAAGATGCATCCAGAGAATTTAAGGAAGTATTGGATATAAGTCCCAATTATCCATCAGCCAAAAAAAGATATTATTTATCTTATGCTAAATATTTATTTTATTCAACTTATTTTAGAGTAGCCTTTATATCCTTAATCATATTAATAATTTTTATAATATTATTACCAAAAATAAGAAAGATGAAAAAAAGTAGTCGACATTCTAAAAGAGAAAGATTTTAATCCTAAATAACTTGAAAGCACTTAGTAAAGTTATGTTTTTAAAAGAGTAGAGGAGGTAGGTTTATGACTGAGTTAAATTTAAGAAGACCTGCCGTCGCAGGTAGTTTTTACGCTGGCGATTCAAAATCTTTAAATATACAGATTGAAAATTGTTTTTTACATAGAATAGGACCTGGTAAAATACCTCTGGTAAATACCAAAAAAGAAAACAATATCATTGGATTAATTAGTCCACATGCAGGCTATATGTATTCGGGACCTGTTGCGGCTAACGGTTTTTATAAAATTGCTTTAGATGGTAAACCCGACACTATTATTGTATTAGGTCCCAATCATCGCGGCTTTGGAGAAGACATTTCTATTATGGTGGAAGGAAAGTGGGAAACACCTTTAGGAGAATTAGAAATTGATACGGAAATTGCAGAAAACATTTTGAAAAACTCTAAAAAAATTAAAATGGATAAAAAAGCTCATCAGTTTGAACATTCCATAGAAGTCCAGTTACCCTTTATTCAATATATTTTCGTTAAAAGTATTAAATTTATACCAATTTGCATGACTCGTCAGGATATTAATACAGATATAGAAATTGCCCAATCGATTTGTTCTTCTGTAATTGATAAAAACGTTTTAATAATTGCTAGCTCAGACTTTACCCACTATGAACCACAAGAATATGCTGAAAACATTGATAAACAAGCAATAAATGCCATTCTCGAATTCAATCCTAAGAAACTATACGATATAATTTATAGACAGAATTTAACTATGTGTGGCCCTGGCCCGATTACTGTAATGCTTATTGTTTGTGAAGCATTAGGAGCAAAAAAAGCAGAATTGCTAAAATATGCTACTTCGGGAGATGTTTCGGGAATGTATGATCAGGTAGTTGGTTATGCTTCTATAGTAATAAGAAAATAAGAGAGAAATAAATTAAAAATTTTGTTCCAAGACATATTACTAGCAATATAGGGCTATAAAACTTACAAACATAAATGAATTAACCTTAATGCAAAATTATTATAAATATCGGGGAAATTAAAATGATAGAATCATATAATTTTGGGAAAATAACAATTAATAGTAAAGAATATCATTCTGATCTTATTATTTATATGAATAGAATCGATGATAAATGGTGGCGAAAAGAAGGCCACAATCTCTGCATCGAAGATATAAAGGAAATCTTAGATAATAAACTTGAAGTATTAATCATTGGAACCGGATATTATGGTTTAATGAGAGTGCCCGTAGAATTAATTAAATATTTAGAATCAAAAAATATTGAAGTCATCATTAAAAAGACAAAAGATGCTAGCGATGAATATAATACACTTCAACAAAAGAAAAATGTTGTCGCAGCTTTTCATTTAACCTGCTAACAAACAATCTAATACTTAGTACTGTGATACTACAGCAAACAACTGCATTTTATACCTTTATGTTTACTTGAAACTACACGCAGTTAAGAACGTACATCGGGGGCAGAGTAGGGGGTTTATTAATTAAAATAAGTTTTTAAAGAGGTTCTCTTAAAAAAATTTATGATTAAATAAGCAATTTACAAGGAGAAAATATTATGAATTTAGGTTTATCAGCAATATTTGCTGTAATTCCTATTGCATTAGTATTTATATTAATGGTTAGATACAGTTGGCCTGCGACAAAAGCAATGCCTTTAGGCTGGATTGCCGCTATTATAATTGCAGTAACAGCTTGGAAAATGCCCTTTAGGTGGATAATGGGAGCAATAGGTGCAGGAGCAGTTAATGCTCTGGATATATTGATTATAGTCTTTGGTGCTATTTTAATATTGCAAATTATGAGAAGAAGCGGTGGAGTAGATGTAATTTCTTCTTCTATGTCATTAATATCTAAAGATAGAAGAATTCAAGTACTTATTATTGCTTGGTTTATGGGAGCTTTTTTTGAGGGGGCTGCTGGTTTCGGAACACCTGCAGCTGTAGCTGCCCCATTATTAGTAGGTATGGGCTTTCCGCCATTAATTGCCGCTATTTGTGCTTTAATAGCAAATAGTACCCCTGTTTCCTTTGGAGCGGTGGGTATTCCAATTTGGGGTGGTTTTGCTCCTATTAAAGATATGGTTACTGCTGATGGTATAGATTTTAGTAAATTAATCCTTGATATTGGAGGATTTACAGCGATACTTCATCTTTTAGTTGGTTTTTTTATACCTTTGGTGATTGTTTCTGTAATGACTAAAATAGCAGAAGGATCTTATAGAAAAGGTCTGCAAATTTGGCCGTTAACGCTATTTGCAAGTCTTGTATTTACAGTACCATATGTTTTAATTGCAAATTTTATTGGGCCCGAACTTCCGTCGCTTCTGGGTGCTCTGATCTCTATACCAATTTTTGTTTATGCAGTTTCAAAAGGTTTTTTAGTTCCCAAAGAAACATGGGATTTTCCTTCTCGTGATAAATGGAGCTCTGATTGGGAAGGTGTACTAAAAGTAGAACAGAAGGGGACTTCTAAAACCCAAGAGTTAAGTATTTTTAAAGCTTGGCTACCCTATGTATTAATTGCTTTAATATTACTAATAGGACGTTTACAAATATTCGGGTTAACTCCTATTTTAAAATCTTGGAGTATAGCATGGAAAAATATTTTTGGAACAAGTATAAGTAGAGGAATAACTCCTTTGTATAATCCTGGAGTTTTCCCTTTTATTTTTGTAGCTTTACTTATTCCTGGAATGCATGGGCTTAAAAAAAACAAGGTTGGAGAAGCATGGAGAGCTACTTTCAAAACTATTACACCGGCAGCAATAGCATTGTTTTTCGCTTTAGGCCTAACTTATATCATGATAAATTCAGGTGAAGCAGCTGGTACAGATTCTATGATGCTGGTAATGGCTAAAGAAGCAGCTATATTATTTGGTTCAATATGGTATCTAACAGCTTCCTTGGTAGGGATATCAGGTGCTTTTATTGCTGGTAGTAATACAGTATCTGATATTATGTTTAGTGCTTTTCAGTATAGTACAGCAAAAGAGGCTGGTTTATCGGTAATTCCTGTTTTGTCTTTGCAAGCCGTTGGTGGGGCTGCAGGAAATATGATCTGTGTTCATAATGTAGTTGCTGTTTTGAGTACGGTAGGATTAATTGGAAAAGAAGGGTTAGTTATTAAAAATAATTTATTAATTTCCATAATGTATGGATTGCTAGCTGGAGCTGCAACTTGGATTATTGTAGCATTATTTATGTGATGAATTGTAGTTATAAGAGTTTACTTCACTATATAAATTATTTTAGTAGGGTAGTCTCATATTTACCCAAATAAAAAAGGAATTGCTGCTTTTTATTTAACCGGTTAAATAAACATAATTGAAAACCGCAACCATACGTATTTAAAATGAACAAATTACTATTATTAATTAGAATAGAAGTTAAAAGAAATGGTTTACTTTATTATTAGGTTTTGCTTAAATAAACATAAATAAAAAGAAAACAATAGACAATTATAAAAAATAATATTACTATACATAAGATATATTATAGGACGTTGTAAAATTGAAAAAAAATATAAAATTCTCCGGAGAACCTATTA
>JAHIPR010000126.1 GCA_018903015.1 bacterium | reverse complement strand
GGGTCAGGTCTTGCAATATCACTTTTCATCTTCCCACTCAATTTTTTTAATCGCTCTGCTCACGGTAGTATAATGCACGCCAATATATTCTGCTATATCTTTTAAGGTATAGCCATACTGTAGGTGAGCCTCATAGATCACTTGCTCTTTTGACTTCTTGTCCTTAAGTTTAAAAATCTCATTTAAGGGTGGCCTGGTTATCTCCTTTAATCTTTCTTTACCTCTCATCAAGTGTTTTATCTCATCGATAAAATTCTCTTGGCCAGAAAAACAATTGTCCCTTTATTGCCTTTAAGGGTGATTCTGCTTTTATCCCGGTTGGTTAAGATGATAATGGTGGTTCATCAGACAGTAGGCATGCAATAGGAAGTGATATCTTTTTATCACCTGACATAAGACTCTAAGGAAATCGGCAAAGTCTTTCTCATCAAGGAAGATCGCCTGCTTGGCATTTCCTCTGGAGGTTATGTGATAAACTGCTCCTTCAAATTCTATCCGTAATGGTCTGGTCATATTGCCAGTATAGTTATCCTTTGTTATATTGCAAGACCTGACCCTGTATTTCGCTGTTAACTGTCAAGAATAAAGATTTGGCTCCATATCTTCCCCCCCCCACGTCCCCCTGACAGAAATTTTAAAAATATGAAACCTGAACCAATCTTCTCTAATCATCCAATGATTAAGATTTTTCTTTTTTATAAAATACCTCTATTGCCCATTTGCCTGACAAAGCAGAAGGAGGTAACCCGCCACCCGGGAAAAGCCACTGTCCTGCCAGTATGAAATTATCAAGTCCTTTAATAATTGGACTTATTATTTTATTCATATTACTTTTTGTTGGCATAAAACCTTCATAGGCTGCCCGATATACCCCAGTGTATTTTATATCAGTTAAAGGAGTTGCTACATCTACAACCTCAATAAAATCTTTTATGCCGGGGTATGCCTTTTCAAGCAGCGTTATCGCATCTTCTTTTATTCTTTCTTTTTCTTTTTCATAGGGACTATTTTCAAGATGTTCCCATATCTCATAAGGGGTTTGAAATCTAAGAACAATGGTCGTTTTCCCTTCAGGCGCCATAGCCGGATCATAGCTGTAGTTCGATATTGAATAAGAATCAATTTCTGTAGCTCCTATTTTAACCGGAACCAGATAGTTGTTCATCATCTGTTTTTCCTTGATCTCTTTTTTAATACCAAATGAAACCTGGACCAGGGATTTGAAAAGTGGCCAATTTTCAAAGGCATTCTTTATATCCTCTGGAATATATTTACCATCAAGCATATCGTAAATAACCGTATGTAAATCACAGGCAGCGATAACATAATCAGACTTATGGATATTGCCATCATCTAGTTCCACACCAACAGCTTTTCCATCTTCGATGAGTATCTTCTTTACCCTTTTCCCAGCTGACAGCGTACCACCAAGTTTTTGGTATTCATTCAGAATCCGTAATACAAAATTCAGGGAACCACCTGCCGGATATCCGGCATTATTATCTTTAAAGAGTGAAAGCATCATCAAAAAAGCAATCGCAGAAAAATTTTCGTCACTATATATTTTCTCTAGAAAATGGCGCAAAAATTCATTTTTAAACCCCATTTCTTTTATAAACTGACGACAGCTTTTTTTACCATATTTAATCATGGGAATCATTGCTGGCAACATCATTAAAAAAATCTTTAACAGGGGAAGAGTTCTTCTTAGCGGTTTAGGCTTCATAATTTCCTCCGTATCACCGGAAAAAGATAATTTATCTATGATAGAAAACATCCTTGATATGGCTTCTTCATCTTCCGGGGCAATACTTTTCAGATAGGTTTCCCATTTTTGCATATCTTTATAGATTAAGAATTCTTGACCTTCATTATTTACATTTCTGATAAAGACTTCAGGGTCAATGATAGGTACGTCTTCTGATAATGCCCCTATCTGTTTCCACAGTGTATTCATACTTCCTGAAGATGAACCCATAAGCCACCCAATACAATAATCAAACATGTAACCCTTTCTCTTCCATGCTGTACACTGCCCTCCGGGAATAGTATGCATTTCAAATATTTCAGTTTCAAACCCATACTTCTGACCAAAAACACCTGCTGAAAGTCCTGCTATCCCACCACCAATAATAATTATTTTACTTTTCACTATTAGTCCTCTTTTCCTAAAATTATTTATCTTGCTGGTTTATGCTTATTATATCAAAAATCTGTTTATTTTATGTTAATTTGAAATTGTGAAGCCTAATCCTGATAAATTCTTGCTAATCTATAATCTGGATTGTCAGAATTACCTTTCCCCTGACAGTCCCCCTGACATTGGGATCCCTTTTTTATAGCCGGTCGTTGTCCAATAAGTATGAAGTGATATCTTTTTACCGTCTGACATAATACGAAAAGGAAATCAGCAAACTCTTTCTCGGTAGTGAATATCGCCTGCCTGGTATTTCCTCTGGAGGTGATGTGATAAACTGCTCCCGCACATTCTATCCGTAATGGTCTGGTCATGTTGCCAATATAGTATATCCTTTGTTATATTGCAAGATCTGACCCCCTATTGTCCCCCGAAAGCAGGGGAAGCAATCTCTGCTCACAAGTAGGACAGGCGTCCCCCGCTTGTCATTTTATAAAAAGTTAGGAAAAGTTAGCGAATTATTAAGCTAGTCGAGTAGATGGGTATCTCTTAACTTTAGGAACGGCTTTGTATTCCCCGTTTCTTCCCGTTTCCTCATGGAAGTGTCACAATATTTGTTCCTTGGCTAATTGATAGCCCACCCCTCACAGATCCGAACGTGCCCAATTCAGGCATTCGGCTCTTCATATTATCTTATCCATCTATTCTTACTAATTTCGTTTCCATTAATTAATCTACTCCTGTGCGTAAGTTAATGTGTCCTTAATAAGAACGATAATATGTAGCCCCCTTTCCTCGCTCGGCATTACCCGAGGTCATAGGTACTATAGGGCTATCCGACTCCCAGCCCATCATTTGATATTCTCCCTTTGTATCGGTTGTTTACCATACTCCTTTTAGAAGAATAAGCTGGGTCTAGAAGGCTTGCCGTGATATCATGGTGTAACATGCCTGGCTCTTTGACCCCGGGGAAGCCTTGCTCTCCTTGCCTTGGCGGAGGGCAAGATATGGCCTTCCGACTTCTCTGAAATCGTCGACCTTCCCACTGTCGGACCTTTCGGGGCTCAATCACAGAAATCTTATTGAGATTTCATTTTTACAGGCCTATTACCTAACTGTCTACGCTTAAATCTTATGGATTACTCCAAAAGACTCCAAGACTCGCTACTTACGATTTGGCTATAATCTTACCAGGCAGGGTTTCCACCTGCTAAATATCACGACCTAAGCCTGGCCGCACGTACAACCCATCCCCTTGACATCAGTAAAAGGATAGGAAAAACCTTTTACTATTCCGATATAAACGGCATCTTTTTTACTTTTTAACCAGTTCCACACGGCGATTCTGAGCCTTCCCGGTAGCAGCGGTGTTGGACGCGACTGGTTTGGACTCACCATAACCTTCTACAGAAAGTCGAGAGGAAGAAATACCGGCAGCAACAAGATACGACTTAACTGATTCCGCACGTTGCTGGGAAAGAACCTGATTGTGCTCGGCAGATCCGTCTGAGTCGGTGTGTCCTTCAATAATCAACTGCATTGTCGGTTCAGACTTGAGCATGGCGACAATCTTATCCAAGGTCGGCTTAGACTCGTCTCGAATTACAGCTGAATCAACATCAAAGTTGATTCCGTAAATCCGAACCCTCCCGAATTCTGAAAGATCCTTAGCCATTTGTTCTTGCACCCCACCCGCCCAATGAGGACAGCCGCCAACATCCTGAGACTTCTTCACTCCATTCCATATTCCTGCTGCATTTTCCTGGCCTTCGTACCACCAAAGACCAAAAAACTTCTCTCCATTGGAGGTGAAAACCATTACGGCTGGACCTTTTCCGTTGCTTTCCTGCCAGGTAAATTTCATGATCCGGCCTTCAATGCCACCGTTCAATACTCCCTCATTATATTCGTAACAGCCGGTAACTGATGTTCCCTGCTGTCGGAGATGAAAGTCACCATAGTCACTCTCATAGGTCCCGGAAACATCGGGTAACGGCGTCTTGGTCAGTTGCTTTCCGAAGGCACGAAAATCCATAAGCTCTGTATACTCAGGCGAACCGTGATTATTTTGGATGGTCAGTCGAAGCCATCTTCCGGATTCATCAACGGTTACCGGAAAACTTTGGTTGTCCTCCTGATTAACCAGCGACACACTGGCGATCTCTTTGAACCCTTCTGTAGGACCCTCATCTGAAAGTTCCACCATGATGTCCTTTGCACCACTCCCCTCACTATCTACATTTCCCGTATCAAACTCCAGGCGGTTGAGCACAGTCTTCTCGGCAAGTTCAATGACAAACACATTATCTGAAATCTCACCCTCGGGACAACACCAGCCAGTTTTCGGATCTTCGTCCATAATCCAGAAACCACCCCATCCAGAACTATACTCTGGGGGCTTTTCTACAAGTAATGCTCCAGAAGAGAAAGAGACCAGCGACTGATCAGTTGCGGCTGCATTAGTCATTAATCCAAATTCAAAAAATAGACCAACCATCGCAAATAATACTAAAATCATTTTTCTGCTCATGATAGAACCTCCCAATATTAGAATATTATACAGATACAGAGAACCGTCCCCTGTATTTTTACTGAAAACCAATTTCTGTTAATTTACAAACTATTCAAAAGTTTTAATCTGCTATTTCACCTTAACACTTCTGACCACTTCATCGATTATTGGTCTACAAACTCGGTCAAATTGGTCATTCTGAGCAATGAAGGCAAAACCAACGGATTGCCTTTTACTAGTGAAATAGGAATAGGAAACGTTTTTCACAATAGTGTTGCCCATTGACACTTCGCCTTCAAAATAGGCAGTGTTATCTTTTATATCTTTTATCAAAATCTTGACTGGGAACTGTTTCATTTGTTCTTGAAGCAGGTTTTCTTCGTATTCTCTAAAGGAAATGTTTTGCGGAACTGATGCAACTTTAATAACAAAATTGCATCCCTCATTGGCAACTGCAACCTTGTATTTGTCCGCTTCCGCTATTTTGCTTCTGTCGATATTCGGCCAGTTCGGATACTTTACTTCAAAATCATCTGTCTTAAAAGTTGCATACCGTTGCCCGTTGGAGAACTCACCAGGCCGTTGACCTTGTGCCTCTTTCTGCGGACCCTTGTTGCTGAAAAAGAAAAATAGTCCGCCGCCGATAACAATCAAAACCAAAGCAGCGATGATAATGTATATAACTTTATTGTTTTTCATATTTTTTACCTCTTAGTTATTATTATTTAAATGTTATAATGTTAATAATGTTATGGGGTCAGGTCTTGCAATATCACTTTTCATCTTCCCTCTCGATTTTTTTAATCGCTCTGCTCACTGTAGTAGACCTTCAGACCTTCAGGGTCAGGCTTCACAACTTCACATTTTTCTATTTTTTCTATGGTTTCATTTTCCATTTTACGAGATCTTCTTTTAGGACGTCTATCTATAATAATACCTAAAGCCTCAACCATCTGGTTAAGAAACTCCTCAGATACTATAGGTTTTCCTATTTATTTTAGGCAATTTAATCTATTCAAATTTAAATTCTTTCTCTTTGAAAATCCTTAAGCATGTATCCACTACTTCCGGGTCATAGAGGATGTCTTTGTTTTGAGAGATTTCTTCCAAGGCTGCATCTATTCCGAGAGCAGGTCGATAAGGACGGTGAGAAGACATGGCTTCAACTACATCAGCTACTCCTATAATTTTGGCTCCTAGGAGAATCTTATCACCTTTTAAATGATTAGGATATCCTGAACTATTTAGCCTTTCATGATGCTGAAGGACAATTTGTGCTACAGGATAGGAAAAATCTATGGATTTTAAGATATTATATCCTATTTGGGAATGTTCTTTGATTAGATTGAATTCTATATCACTTAACTTGGTGGGCTTGCTCAGGATTTCAGCGGGCAGTCCGATCTTCCCGATATCGTGAATTAAAGAGGCTATCCTTACCCCTTCAATCTTATCTTTAGAAAAGTTTAGCTCTTTAGCTATAGCTGTGGCCAGTTGAGAAACCCTCTGCTGGTGACCGGAGGTATAGGGGTCTTTGGCTTCTATCATATTAGACATAGTGTCAATGGCTGCCTCCATGGTTTTTTTGAGTCTTTGGTAGCTTTGCCTAAGTTCTTCTTCTGACTTTCTCTCTACAGTGATATCTTTAGACAGACTAATAACACCAGTAATTTTGCCTTCTTTATCTTTGTAAGGCACCTTATCGGTAATTGCCCATCTTGTTCCTTCGGGTGTATCGTAAGGTTCGATGATATCCCTTTTGGGTTTTCCGGAAATAATAACTTCCTGATCGTCTTTTCTCATATTCTCAGCCTGTTCCTTGGGAAAAAGTTCTTCTGTAGTCTTGCCTATCATATCTTTTATGGGCACCTTTAATGAATCAGCCAAAGTCTTGTTTGCCCGGATAATTCTACCTTCTATATCTTTATAAAAAATGATAGCGGGAACTGAGTCTAGAATCATTTCCAATTCATCTTTTATATTTTTCACATTTCCTCTGCTAGCTTACGCTCGGTGATGTCCTTGGCAATACAAACAATGCCAGCCATACCTCCTGCCTCGTCCATCATCGCAGAACTTGAAAAAATTACCGGAATATTGTCTCCTGTTTTTGTTTTAAAACTAAACTCATAATTTCTGATGATTTTTCTTTTAATAGCTTTATCCAGCAAGGTGCTTTTAAAATCTTTTTCTCTAAAAAATATCTCAACTGATTTTCCTTCCAGCTCACTCTTTCCGTATCCTGATAAATATAGTGTAGCTTTATTTACATTGACTATATTTCCTTCTCTGTCCAACAAAATTAAGGAATCAGCCATAGTAGAGATAATGTTTTCAGCTGCTGCAGCTGGTGTGATGACCATAAGTTTATATTTAGCCATGGCGAAAACTATTCCAAATGCCCAACTGAGCGTATTAACATCTCCTAGGAGAGGTATGCCATAAATATGTAATCCTGAGAGTATTACCTCTGTTAAGATTCCAAGAATAAGAGTAATTAACGTGGCGACAAAGATTATTCCTGCTTGTTTTTTCTTAATCGGCTCTTTGGTCTTTCTTCTGAAATTTAAAATTAGATAAAGTCCTATTACCACAAACGAAAGATAATAGAGAAAATAAGAATACCACAAGATTGAGCCTGACCAAGCAGCTTCCCACCCCCAGGGTCGTTTAATATAATTTGTTGTTAAAAGGCCTGCCCACTGTGTATAGATAAATAATAAAGGCAGAATAAAGATAAGGGGATAAATAATTTTTGTTTTTAATATTTTTTTCTTTTCTGTAAAAATAAGAGAAAACCATAGAAAAAAACTAGCGAAATTAGCCCAGCCTATTGAGCTGATATTATCGAATAATATAGCAGTATCTTTTGAAATATTAAAATTATGAACAAAAATATATGCAAAGCTCCATAGAGCAAGACAAGCAAAAAAAGCAGCGCAAGCCCTATTAAGTAAGGATTTTGGATCTTTCCATAGTAAAAAAATTAACAAGTAGGAATAGAACAAAAATACAAAAAAATGTAGAAATTGTAAAATATTCATAATCTATTCACCACCAAAATGTGACAGGTGACAGTTCTTTATTACACTTCAATCCTTCCGGAATCAATCCACTCTTTTATTATTTCTCTTCTCTTTTCTTCCAGGACAACCTCGCAATGACAGAGAAGGAAGAGTAATTTGATTATGAAGTCATTTTCCTTATATCTTCCATTTCTATTTCAGTGACTTCTTCAATAATTTGTGAACTGGTGAAGACCCCCAGTTCCTCCGTAAGTTATTCATTTATAGTTACTCTTTGTTAATTATAATTGAAACATTACTTATTAGGTCATTCTTATTAAGAATTATAAAATAGGTTTACAAATAATCTCATTAATTCGTAGTGAAGTTACATTGGCACTGGACGCTGCAGTAGCCACAACTGCGAAATCTGCCCCGCCTCCCGTACCGGCAACCACAATAACTTTTTCACCCATTTTTATACAACCGCCATCACAGGCCATCATAGTTATCTCAACACATACTTTCATTCCCTGTCCAAGAGCTCGAAGGATATTAGCCAAAGCCATCGGTGCATTTGTACCGTATAAATCGCCAGTATGAAATAGCATCGTTCCAAAGTGGACGATATGTTTCTTTTCTTGTAATTTCTTTACTAATTCTTGTGGAAATGGATTTCCCTGTCCCTCTTTCCTAAGATTGAATTGCCAGGGAACTACAATTAAATTAATATCCTTTCCCTCAACAGCATCCAAGAATGATTTTGCAGTGTACCCTCTGGTTGATGCCATAACAATCCTGTTGATATTTCTTAATTTTGCCCTTTCTAGAACTAATTTTATAACTTCTGCTGTATTTTCTTTGCCTGGTTTTTCGAAATAAACAATTTTTTCTTCCATTTTTTTACCTTTCATATTTATGATACAAAACATGATAATTTCACTCATTGCAAGACCTGATCTGATCCTTCTTACTTTTTGAAGTACCACGCGTATAACTATTTTTTTAGATGTGCAATGCAGAGTGTACCATTAATTTTAGCCATAATATTACCATGTTCATCTCCAAAAAACATTTTTTCCAAATCTTCAGAATTTAAATTCTGAATTAAGTTAAAGGGGGGAAATATCCAATTATAATTGATAAGTTTGTGTTTTACAGGAAATTTAATCAGTCCTCGTAGTAATCTTGGCGCGATATAGTCTTCTGATTTATATAATTCATTTTTTTCAAGATATGACGCAGCTCTATACATACAGTATAGT
>JAHIPR010000125.1 GCA_018903015.1 bacterium | reverse complement strand
GAAGGACCGAAGAATTTTGGTGATTTTGATTATGAACTATATCTTGCTCGAGAAAAGATCTTTACTTACCTCAATATCTGGCAGGAAAAAGATATTCGAAAAATAGGAGAAAATGATTCTAATTTTTTAGTATCTTTTTCATTATCAGCAAGAGATAAAATAAATGAGATTACAAAAAAGACTTTACCGCCGCCATATAATTTCCTTCTTGTTGGTATGTTATTAGGGGAAAAGGAGTTTATTCCTCCTCATTTAAAAGAACTATTTACCGAAGCAGGAATTATGCATATATTAGCAGTTTCAGGTTTACATGTAGGAATAATTGCTATGGCTTTACTTGCTTTCTTAAGTATATTGCGGTTACCCAAGAAGTTAAAACTGCTTATCTTGATATTAATTCTAATAATGTATGCATCTATCACTGGTTTTCGTCCTTCGGTATTAAGAGCGACCATTATGTTTATTCTATTAATAGGTGGGAAATTAATCAATAGAAGTAGAAATCTTAATATTTCTCTATTTTTTGCAGCGTTTTTAATCTTGTTATCAAATCCTTTGATACTATATGATGCAGGTTTTCTCTTATCCTTTATAGTAACTTTTTCTATTATAAATTTATCACCAATCTTGCAAGGATTATTTTCTAAAATAGTAATCTGGATTAAAAATCCTTTAGCAGTTTCAACAGCTGCCTGGATAGGAATTTTCCCGCTTTCTGCATATTTTTTCACTAAAGTATCGATAATCTCCATTGTTTCCAATATATTTATTATCCCTTTAACCGGGATAGCGGTAATATTAGGATTTGTAACCTTTTTTATCGGACTGGTAAGTATCTTTCTGGCCGGTATAATTGCTAATATAAATTACCTGGTATTGAATCTGATAACCTTAATAGCTAAATCATTTTCTTCACTTCCTTTTGCCTTTATTTATGTTGCTCGGCCTTCAATTATGGTAATTATTTTATATTATCTAATGGTATTTTTTATTATTGAAATGTTCTATAATAAAAAACTATCACAGAAGATAAAGAAAAAAGCTGCCTTAATTGTATTAGCAGTTATATTGCTAATAATTATTGTTCAAATATTTTATTCGGCAGACAACCTCAAAGTAAATTTTATAAATGTTGGAGAGGGAGATTCCATCCTAATTGAAGCCCCTAATAAGATAAATATCTTAATCGATGGGGGAGGAACCCCTCAAAGTGATTTTGATGTGGGAAGTAAAATCGTTGTACCTTACTTGAGAAGAAAAGGGATAAATGAGATTGATTTGCTAATCTTAACTCATCCTCATTTAGATCATTTAGAAGGCTTATTGCCGGTACTAAAGGAATTTAAAATAGATATGGTTTTAGATTGCGGATTACCCTGTGATTCATCAGAGTATAAAGAATTTATTTCTCTAATACTAAAAAAGGGCATACCTTATTATAAAGCTAAAGCCGGAGATAATTTTATTTTTAGCAACAATTTAGAAATATTTTTGCTTAATCCTTTGTATGATTCTGATTTCTATGAAGAGTCTGATTTTAATAATGCGTCAATTGTGGTAAAATTATTCTATAAAAATGCAGATTTTCTTTTTACCGGAGATATAGAGGAAGCTGCTGAAAAAAGATTATTGATCTGGCAGAATATTTTACAGAGCGATATATTAAAAGTTGGTCATCATGGAAGTGTAACTTCTACTAATTTAGAATTTTTGGCTAAGGTTAACCCCAGTATTGCGGTTATTACTGTAGGCAAAAATAATTTTGGGCATCCTTCGCAGAAAACTATAGAAAGATTAGAAGATAAGAATATACAAATATATCGGACAGATGAAGATGGAACGATAATTATAAGAACAAACGGTCAGGAATATTGGATAAGAACTCTGAGGGAAAACAATTAAAATGAGCCAAGGAAGATATATGAATTACGAAAATATGTTAAATCTTACAAAACAAGATAAAATATACCCTGTTTATCTGTTTTACGGAAAAGAAAATTATTTAAAAGAAGACATTTCAAAAAAACTTAGAAACAGATTAATTGACTCTGCTTATAGTGAGTTCAATTATAATGTTTTTTATGGTGAAAAATTATCTATAAATGAGGTAATAAATGATTTAGACACACTGCCTCTGATGTCAAAACATAAATTATTAGTAATAAAAGAAGCAGAAAAAATTAACAAAAATGATGAGACAAAATTAATAAATTATTTTAACCGGCTAAGTTTAAAAAGCAATTTTTCAACTCTTATAATTATTTACAAAGAGAGCAGCCCAAACAAAGAACTAATTACAGCAATTAAAAGGATAGGAATAGTAGCCAATTTTAGCATAACAGATAAAGCGAAATTAGCCTTATGGATAAAATCTAAATTCAAGAAGAGTAATAAAAAAATTACTCAGGAAGCTATATTTTATTTACAATCTATAGTTGGTTCTGATTTAGGCCGCCTTTTTAATGAAATAGAAAAAATAGATGTTTATACGAAAGACCAAAAAATAATTGAAAAAGAAGATGTTATGATAACGATAGGTGGTTCAGAGGCAGTTAATATTTTTAAAGTATTAGATTCTGTTGGAGATAAAGATATAAAAAATGCAATAAATGGCTTGGTAAAGTTAAATCAAGGCAACCTTCATCATTTATCCATATTTGCTATGATATACAGGCAAATAAAACTTATACTTCAAACAAAATTATTACTGGCAAACGGATTTAATTTTAAAGAAGTAGAGAAGAAATTAAAACTTCCTTACTTTGTTGTTGAAAAAATGATAAAACAGTCTAAAAAATATACTTTTAAGGAAATTGATAAATCTTATGAATTATTGAATATTGCAGACTTAGAGTTAAAAGATAGCCAGAAAGAACCCAAGATTATTT
>JAHIPR010000124.1 GCA_018903015.1 bacterium | reverse complement strand
GTAATATCAGGAATCAATATTCCCAAGGTATATGTTCTTTTCGTCTTTAGTCCCCGGGCAATTGCATTGGGAGTATATCCCAATTTGTTAATTATTAGAATAACTTTCTCTTTAGTTTTTTCACTAATCCGGGAATCATTATTTATTACTCGGGATACTGTAGAAGGATGAACTCCCGCTAATTCTGCCACATCCTTAATAGTAGGATTCATAATTTATCCTTACTTCCCTTTCTCCTCTCTAATTTTTACTTGCTTATTTTTACAAAACTACCCTTAATTAGAGATTCTTTAGCAGCATACCCCATCTGGACAGAGATTTTACCATCGAATCCGCCTACCGGCGGTTCTGTATCATCCTGAATACATTTAATAAATTCTTTCATTTCAGCCAGGTATGCTTCCTGATATCGCTCTGTAAAGAAATAAAGAGGTTTATCAGTCTTGGTATCTTCCGCGCCATTAACCATTACTTCTGTTGGTGTTGGGTTCCCTACCATTACGCAGCCTTCTGAACCAAATATTTCTATACGCTGGTCATAGCCGTAAACTGCCTTCCGACTGTTATCGATAGTCCCCCAGGCACCATTTTCATACTTCAGAGTGACTATTGCTGTATCAATATCTCCTGCCTCTCCAATAGCCGGGTCAACCAAGCAGCTGCCTACCGCCATTAACTCCACTACTTCTTGATCTAAAAGATAGCGAGCCATATCAAAATCATGAATCATCATATCCAAAAAGATTCCCCCCGATACTTTAACATAACTGATTGGCGGTGGTTCAGGGTCCCTGCTGGTTATTCTTACTAAATGAGGGGTTCCAATTGTTCCTTTCGCCACCAGCTCTTTGGCTTTTTTAAAACTGGGATCAAATCGGCGATTAAATCCCACCTGCAATTTTACTCCTGCTTTTTTGACTGCAGTTATAGCTTGGTCAATTTTATCTATATCTAAAGCGATAGGTTTTTCACAGAAAATATGCTTCCCCGTCTGGGCTGCTTCGGAAATTATCTGAGCATGGGTATCAGTAGAAGAACAAATTACCACTGCATCGATATCCTTATTTTCCAATAAAACCCGATAATCTTTTTCAGCGATAGATATTTCTAATTGAGAGGCTGTTTCCCTGGCGCTCTTTTCAAATATATCAGCAACTGCTAATACTTTTGACCCAGGAATCTGATACTTTAAATTGCGGGCATGCAATCTTCCTATTCTGCCAACACCAATGATACCAATATTAACTTTTTCCATAACATACGCTTCCTTTCTTTTTATTTTTTAAAAGTAAAATTATTCTTCTCGAGTTACAATAATATCTTCAGGTGGCAGGTGAAAAGCTACCTCTTCCCCAAGTTTAAAATCATACTTCGCCTCAGCATTAGTCCTAATTTCCCATTTCCCCATTCTTATCTTATAATCAATGGTATTTCCTAAATAAGAAGATTGAATAATCTTTCCTTTAAATATATTTGCTGTACTTTTATCGCTTTTATTTTCATCTTGAATAAATTTAACTGCATTCATCCTCATGGCAACCGAAACCTTTTGTCCTATATCAAAACTATTATCAAAACCATGAATAACCAGGCCATCATCGGTTTTTACAATAACCTTTTTCTTCCCTTCAATAAATGAATCAATTCTGCCATCAATAAAACTGGTAACTGCAATAAACCCTGCCACAAATTTATTTTTTGGATTAGAGTAAATTTCCTTCGGCGTACCAAATTGAACCATTTTACCTTGATCAAGAATGACAATTTTATCTGAAATTACCAGCGCTTCTGCCTGATCATGGGTAACATAAACCGCAGTAATTCCCAGTTTCTTTTGCAATTCAGTAAATTCAAAGCGCATCTCTTCCCTTAATTGTGCATCCAAATTACTCAGTGGTTCATCAAGCAGCATTATCCCCGGTTCAAATACCAGTGCCCTCGCCATAGCAATACGCTGCTGCTGCCCGCCGCTCATTTGCCGGGGATACCTATTTTCGTAACCTTCCAATTGTACCATACCCAATACTTTCTTTATTTTTTTAATTATTTCATTTTTGGGCACTTTTCTAATTTGTAAACCAAAAGCTAAATTCCCATAAACAGTCATATGCGGCCAAAGGGCATAATTTTGAAAAACCATCCCTATACCCCTCTTTTCAGGAGGAATAGTGGTGATTTTTCTATCATCTAAATATATCTCTCCTCTGTCAGGATTTTCAAAACCGGCAATACATCGAAGTGTAGTCGTTTTGCCACATCCACTGGGTCCCAAAAGGCTTAATACTTTACCTTCTGGTGCTTCAAAGCTAACCTCTTGAACCGCTTTGACCTTGCCAAAATTTTTATTTAAATTATTAACTTTAAGATTTGCCATAAAAAAATTACCTCCAAGCAATAACTGTGTATTTTAAAAACTTTAATTTATCCTCCCATTCCCCCTAAATGTTCAGCTTTGAGGAATTTTTGAATCACTATCATAAAAAGAATTGAAGGAATTAATAACAATATAGCGATTACCGATGCAAATTGAATATTAGATCCGCTTGCTGAATAGAGAGTCATAGGAAGAGTAGTTACAAAAGGTAATCCTACAAAAAAAGTACCGGTAAATTCATCCATTGAAGTAAGGAATACAAATACCGCACTGGCTATAAGTCCGGGTGTTGAAATAGGCAAAGTCACTTTAAAAAATGCTTTCAACCTCGTAGCACCAACGCTTCGGGCAGCTTCTTCTAACTCCGGAGGGATTGAACTAAAGGTACTTGCAGTAATCCACACCGCAAAGACCAACCCCACCACTATATGAACAAAAATTACTCCTAACACTGTCCCGGTTAATCCTATTTTATTAAACATCAACATTAAATTTAGAAATACCGGCTGTTGGGGAAATGCCCGGGGCAATAAAAATAATATTAAAATTATGCCCTTTAAAAGAGCAGGAATCTTAAGTTTTGCCAATGCGTAACCTGCCGGAATGGCAATTGCCATAGTTATTATAACTACAATAATGGCGATACCTAAACTTAACAAAAAAGCCGGCACTACGTTTACTGCCCCCAGGGTTAAGCTTTTAGTAATTCCTAAAGCCTGGAGCCAGTAATCAAATCCTATCTTTTGGGGAAGTGTATGAGGCCAATACCATCTTAAAGCTACAGACCAAATCCCCAAACTTAACAAGGGAGCAAACAGAAAAAATATGAATACCGTAAAGATAATTATTTCGATAGTCTTTCTAAAAAAACTCTTTTGCATTAACAACCTCCGTCAATCATAAAGACCTTTTTTCATCATACTTCTTACATAATAAAGTGCTAATAAACTAACCATAATATACGAAAAAACTCCCAATGCATTTGCCACTCCGTAATCACCAAAATAATTTACACGGTGAGCAATATCTACAGTTATAGTAACCGGGGACTTCCCTCCAATAAGCATATAAGGAAAACTAAAACATCCAACCAGAGAACAAAAAACTAAAGTTACCGCAATAAGAATGGTAGGTTTATTCATTGGAATGAGAATCTTGGTGATAATTTGAGGTAACTTCGCCCCTACGCTTCTTGCAGCCTCTATATAAGAATCGTCAATCATCTGAAACCCTCCGCAGATAATTAATATCATAAACGGTGCTTCTTTCCATACAAAACCGAAAGTTAGGCCAACCCAATTAAAAAGCTGTAAAGGATTTTCAATATCAATTAGATTTAGCTTTGCTAAAAAAAGATTCAGTACTCCATGGGGAGCTAAAAAACTTCTCATCATCTGGGCAATTACTACAAAAGGGAGAAAAATAGGCAACCGATATAAAATTCCAACACTGTTAGATAGCCAGCCTTTAGATAATCTCAAATATACTGCCACAAAAATACTTGCAACTGTAGCAATAAAAGTACTAAGTACAGTTACTCCCAAAGTAAATAAAATATCATACCGATATATACGAAGCGTTTTCTCATAATTTGCTAAACTTAAAACTCCTTCTTTGCTGATAAAGCTTTTCCAAAACGAAGCAAGGAAAGGGTATAAATACAACAATAAAATTACCATAACTGCAGGAAATACTAATATATAAGGAAGAATATTGGTATAGGAGTGGGGCCTTTCGACCCCAACTCCTATTTCATTCTTTCCAACAGCCAATTCATTTTTTAAATTGTTTCCCATTTAATTTCTCCTAAATTGGTTGTATCCTAATCCTATTCAACTGCTTCTAACATGGCATCAAAGTAGTCGCCAAGAGGGAACGCCAAACCAAATTTAGACAACATTTCCGGAGTTACATCTTGATATATTACATCAAAGGTTTCCTTGCTAACAAAATCTTTAACATAACTTCCGTCGATTCCGGGATACCAATTAAATCTCTTTACAATCTCTTCGGCCTGTACTGCTGGCGAAGTAACAAATTCAACAAAATTTTTCGCTTCTTCGGGGTTAGGTGAATTCTTAGGAATTATAAAATACATAGGTTGTCCGGGCATACCTGGTTCAGGGAGAAGAATGCGGGATGCAGGATCTAATTTGCCTTCTGCCATCCAGCTTAAGAACATATCAACCCAGACCGGTCCCATCCAAATTTCACCTCTATTTAGTGCATCGAGAGTAGCTACGTTTCCGCCGGTTAAAGTAACATTTTTATTAAATTCTTTTAACTCTTTAATTGGTTCTTCCCAGGTAGCAATTTCGGCTTCATCAAAAGGCCCGGTAACGGCGTACTTTTCATATTTTCCGGTCTTCCAGTAAATCCAACCACAGGTAAAGGCTACTCCAGACATTCCTCCTTTTATTCCATTGTATCCGAACTTTCCGGGATTCTCTTTAGCCCATTTGACAATTTCTTCATAGGTCTTTGGTGGATTTGGAACAAGTTTAGGATTGTAGGCAATAACTGCCTGGCTATGGAACATAGGCATACAATATCCTTCTACGTCAACACCAAGAGATTTTTTGGCAAATGGCGAAGTAATATATTGCCAGGTATCTATATCTTTGGCATAATCAAGAAGAAGATCGCCTTCCTCTAGTGCCCATTTCAAGAAAATTTGGTGTACCATCGCTATATCTATATCACCCTCTTTTTTATCCTTATCTGCCATAATTTTCTCAAAAATTAAACGAGAGCCTGCGTTTCCAGGACCAACATGAACGGTCATTACACTTACATTAGGATACTTTTCGTTAAACTGAGGGCCTATTACATGTTGGCCAAGAGCAAGCATATTCACATCTCCGGCAGTTATATACACCAACTTAATTTTTTCTTGAGCGCCGATATTTAAAGAAAAAATACCCAAAACCATTACAATTAACAATAAACTTATTACCCAAGTATTTAAAATCCTCTTAAACATTAACTTTACCTCCTTTTTATAATGTAAAAATATTTAAGCAGCCTTATTTCTTCACCGCCTCCTCCTGGCTTTATTTTTATACTTCCTCTTTTTAAGAGAAAGAACTGCTTCTATAATCATGGTATATCTATCTATACGTTTGAATGATTATTATTTCTTTTTTAAAAATTAATTGATTGAATCCATTCGTAGAGTTTTTCATAAGTAAAACTTTTTTCTTTAACAAAAAATTCAAAACCTATAAACCCTGAATATACTTTAGAGAGTTCTTTAAGAATAAATTTGAAGTCAAGTTCTCCGGTCCAGGGCTCACATCTGTAAGGAACATTTGCTACATGAATATATCCTATAAATTGGTGATATTTTTGTAGAGTGTCTAAGACATTTCCCTCCATAATTTGCATATGATATATATCATAAAGCACCTTAAGATTCTCAGAATTTACTGATTTAACCAATTCAAGGGTTATTTGAAAATTGTCTAAAAAATAATTTTTATGGTCCCTTAAAGAATTTAAAGGTTCAATCACCAACATAATGTCTCTCTTTTTGGCAGCCTCAACAAGAATTCTAAGATTATCATACAAGCGGAGTAATTTTTTTTCACCGCTTATTGGATTAATCTTTACACTTCCATCACCTTCTAATATATCTGATAACAACATAATACGGTCACATTTTAACCTCTTTGCTGCATCCATAGAAGCATTTACTTCTTGAATAACTCTTTCTTTATCATCTAAAGTTAAAGATGATATTCTATTTCCACTAAAATTCGAAACTTTCAAACCACTATTTATAATTAGCTCAAAATCTTTATCCCGCCAGTCCCAGAATTCAATAAATTTAAATCTTGCCTGCTTTATTCTGGTAAGTTTTTCCTCTAAATTTTCTCTGGAATATATTGAGTCTATACATAACGAATATTGCATTTTTTTTCCTTTTCATAATATTTGAATTAATTTAAATATTTTTATTAAAATCTAAATTCTTTTACAATTTGAAACATAGCCATAAGATTTTCAATAGGAACTTTTGATTGAATGTTGTGAATAGTATTAAATACAAAACCTCCTCCCTTCCCAAATATCTGGCAGCGTTCGTTGACTTCCTTTCTTACGTCTTTTGATGTACCAAAAGGGAGTGTCCTCTGTGT
>JAHIPR010000123.1 GCA_018903015.1 bacterium | reverse complement strand
TTTAAATCATAAGATAATATTTCTCTCAGAAAGTCACAAAATATAAATAAACTTCAACAACCTAAAAATTAATTCTTCTAATTTTTATAAATAATTTAAAATAATTTCCTAAAAAAAGAGGATTTTTAAAATCCTTGTCAAATATAAATAATAGGTTATAATGATTATATAAAATAAATTTTTAAAAAGGGGTGAAAAATAATGCGTAAATCTATATTATTTAAAAAAAGTATTTTGATTATAATAATAATTGCCATGTTAGGATTGTTCACCGGTTGTACTGTCTTCCTTATACCTGATCCCGGTCAAACAGGTACTGTTTACATCAATATTACTAATAGTGATTGGTTTTATGATATCTATTTAGATTCACACAGTAATTATTTAGGGACAACTAATGTATATGGGCAAAAGACTTTTAATGTTCCTACCGGTTACCACACTTTTTACGCTGAAGATGTTGATGGCTGGTACTCCGGCCAAAAAACTCAAAATATACACACCGGTTCAAATTATGTAAATATTTATGTTTATTACAATTATTAAAAACAAAAAAGAATAAAAAATAAAATAATAAGGAAACTTTTTTATGCTGGGAAAGAAGAGTTATTTACTACTGTATATTTTAATAATTGCTGTTTTACTTTTAGCCTCTGGCTGCCTGTATTATTACCCCGCTGTTTATACTTTTGGTTCTATCGGAATAACCACCAATCCCCCGAGGGCTAAAATCTTTTTAGATAGTATGGATACAGGCTATTTTACTCCTTCTACTTTAACCAATATTTCTGCTGGAAACCATGTTCTTATTTTAGCTCTCGCAGATTATCTAAGCTATTCCTGTATAATTAATGTTATAGCAAACCGGACTATTAATTTAAATATTTCTTTAACCCCTATAATTCCGCCAACTCCAAAAATTACTTTAACCGGAATCAGCGTCTTTCCCTCTACCATAAATCTTACAACAGGAGAATCACAAACCTTCGATTCAGTTACTGCCTATTATTCTAACTCAAGCTCGGCGAATGTAAACCTTACTGCCTGTAATTACAGTTCAAGTGACCCTGGTTGTGCTACCGTAAGTAACAACGGAACCGTTACGGCTGTATCTGATGGTTCTGCCACTATTACGATATCTTATACTGAAGGTGGAGTTACCAAAACCACACCAGCAGAAATTACAGTCGGGACAGTTACTCAAAATGAAGTAGTATATCGGGCTCTCTGCGTAGGAGTTGGAGATTATATTCAAGGAAGTGATAATGATTTGTCTGCTCCTCCCTATGATGTAGATAGAATACGTCAAATTTTACAACAATGTAGATTTGGTACGTCAAATACAATTTTTTCCAATATCGGCTATTTGAAAGATTGGCAGGCAACAAAATCAAACATTCTGCAGAGTATTTCCTCTATTTTTTCGGGCGCAGACAGTAACGATATTTCTTATTTTTATTTTAGCGGGCATGGTGCTCTAGTGGGAAATACTTCTTATATTTGCCCTGCTGATATGACCTCTTTTGCTAATTTAGCCATCAGTGTAGACGAATTAGAAAGTGCTTTAAGCGCAATACCCGGCACTAAAGTAGTCTTTCTTGATTCCTGTTATTCCGGTGGGTTTATCGGAAAAGGAAAAGAAGAGATAATAGTATCTCGAGTAGAATTAGAATCTTTTAATGATGAGGTTATCAATGTCTTTTCCCAAGCCCAACCAAAAGGGCTGCTTACCACCAATCAATATAAAGTTTTAACTTCCTGTCATTACTACCAACTATGTTGGGAAATACAACCAGCAGAGGGCAATCCTTTTGGTTTATTCACTATGGCTTTGTGTGAAGGTTGTGGTTATTCTGGTAATTACCCGGCAGATACCAATATGGATACCATGGTTAGTTTACAGGAAGCATATCTTTATGTAAAAGATTGGGTTTTTTCTTATAGGATTTCTCAGGATGTTCAGATTTATCCGGCTAATTCTACTTTTACAATAGTGGAATATTGAGTTAGTCGTTAGTTACAAGTTTCGGGTTTCAAGTTGTGAGTTGAGATTGCTTCGTCACTTCGCTCCTCGCAATGACAAAACATATACACTGAACGCTCTACGCTAATTCTCTTAACTGGCAAACCGAGTAACTGAATAATCTTGTAACTTGTGTTTTGTTAATCACCAAGGGCAGACACAAGGTCTGCCCCTACATATTTTACATTATACTATATACTAATTTCACTGTACCAAGGTTATTACTGTAATATCCTCTTTAACCTGCAGGAATATTTCGCTTCCCTCTTCTATTTTTACGTTTTTGCCTGGTACCAGAGCCCCAAAAACTAGTCCCACTGGACTGCTCAAGATGATTAATCCTAAAATTCCTGCCCCTACTGCCAGATATAATCTCTTATTTTCTTCTTCTGCCTCTTCTCCTAATATTAAGCTAAGAGAAGTCCCGTCTAAAGTTGAAACTGATTTAAATTCTATCTCTAACTTTCCTGGCCGAGATAAAATGGTAGCTTTTTTAGCTTTAGTTATTTCGCCTACTCCTTTAGAATTAGCGGGAATAATCAATTTATTATCTAAAAATATATTTTCACTTATTTGAAAATCAAATGTTTCGCCTGTTTTATTGTTTTTAGAATTTAGGGTACTCAAAAAACGAATAGGCACCAGAGTTCCCGCAGGAATTAGCACGTCTTCTACTTGCGGTTTACCCTCTTTAAAACAAACACTAAAAATA
>JAHIPR010000010.1 GCA_018903015.1 bacterium | reverse complement strand
GGTCAGGAAATTACCGGTATAAGCCTTTTCGGTTAAACGGTCAATTTCGTTGTTCTCATAGTGCCATTTACTATCCGGTCCACCGGCCATATAACCATACCAGGGGGCATACATCTGAGCAACTATATGTTCCCAGAATGCTCTGGTTGCTCCGGCTCCCCACCCCTCGGTGTAGATATTCCATTGATAATCTGCCGGGTCGGAATAATATGAGGTTTCAATACATTTAACTCTATCCCAGAGGCAGCGTTCAACTTTAATTCCCGCTTTTTCAATCTGGGAAGCCACATACTCTCCCTCTTTCAACCTTCCCTGAGGGTCATCAACCCTGATCAGGAAATTGATAGTTACCGGTTCACCGTTAAAGGTCCACCATTCTCCCTGTTTTACCAATCTTCCCTGCAGCTCCGGCAGGGCTGCTGCTGTCTGCAAGGCCTCGGTTATATCTTCTATGGCTTTCTTTTCATTCCCCTCGGGAGTGAATCCCAACCGATTGGCTACCAGGTTGTATTTATAAGTACCCGGTTGGCCGGGGGTACCCATAGTAAACATAGGACCACCAGCACCACCTAAAATCTCATCAACAAGATATTTCCGGTCAATGAGGTCATTCATGGCAAATCTTACTTCCCTGATAGCGAAGGGATTGAAAAATTCCTTATCTTCTACTTTAACGATGTAGGGAGCCGCATTGGGTACGGGATTAAAATTAAGTGACCAGGAACCCGAAGGTACTGCATATATATCCAGTTTATCTCTGGTGGCCTGATCTAAACCCATAATTGTCGGGCCGTTAACTCCCCAGAAAAAGATATCAGTCAAGCCTTCTGCTGCATCCTTTAAACCAATATCTTCACTCATCCTGACATTGATGTAAACCTTATCGACAATAGGACCCTTTACTTCTGCTAAAACCGAAGTGGTTAAACTAACTAAAATTATTAAACTCAACAGACACAAAATAACTGTTTTTCTTGACATTTTAACTATTCTACCTCCTTTATTTTAAATAATTTAAAAACCATCTAAAAAACTTATTTTTCTCCATTCTCACCTCCTTAAATAGCATAAAATTACGGTTGCAGAATAATGTTTAAAATGAAATGACAGGGGACGGTTCTTTGTCATTTTTTAAGAACCCCCCAGGACTGCGATAGCAGCTCCGCCAATGCCAATATGTACACTCAAGGCGGGAGAAGCCTCTGAAATTATTACCTTTGGAGAATTAGCAAAGCGAGAATGTATCTCATCACAATACCACTGAGCAAGTTCAGGTACAGCTACATGAGCAATTCCAAAACGAGGATTTTTAACAGTGCTCGCAAATTTCACTGCCAAATTTAATGTTTTCCGAATAACTTTTTTTTGCCCAATCACTTTAGCTGCTTCGACAATATTGCCATCAGAATTTATAGTCAAAATGGGTTTCAAGTTAAGAAGTGTACCTAACAGTCCTTTTGTTTTATTTAATCGCCCGCTGCGTATTATATATTTTAAGGTGCGGACAGCAATAAAAATCCTGGCATTCTTTATGGAAAGATTTAGTTGCTCAACAATTTCATCTAAATCAAATCCTTCCCTTATTAATTGAGCTGCCTCGGCAACCAACAACCCTAAAGCAACTGAACTTGTTTTACTATCGATAATGTGAATTTTATTACTGTGCTTCATATTTTTGCAGCCCATACGTGCACCCTGAATCGTTCCGCTTAATTTTTCCGAAATATGTAAAGAAATAATAGATTCGTATTTTGGTGCAATTTTATTATAGGCTTCCCTGAAAAAAGCTGGGGGAGGTTGAGAGGTGGAAAGCTTTTCGTTAGAGGTTTCTAAAATATGAATAAACTCTTTTGGTTTAACTTCTACCTGATCTAAATAACTCTTTTTGCCAACTTGAATCACTATTGGTACAATCTGAATGTTATACTTCTTAATTAATTCCGGAGGCAAATCACAGGTTGAATCAGTAACCAATCCGATACTTTTCGCATGAGTATCAAATTTAACCTTGGTATGCTGTTTTTGCATATCATTAACTTTGGTTTTCACTATGTTTCCGAATTCAGACAATTCAGTAAAAACATCTTCTGGTCTATCAGTGTGAATATGTATATGGACTTTGTTTTCAGAACCGGCAACAACTAATGAGTCGCCTAAATGGGATAATTTTTGGCTAATTTCCTCTCGATCTATTTCGACCCCCTCTATAAGGCATTCAGTGCAAAATTGGAAATTAATCTCAGCATTATCCTGTTCCTGATTAAAACCTTTAATTTTGCGGGCAGAAGAAACAATTGCTTTTAATGATCTGATTTTACCACATTCAATAAAATTAACTATTCCCTCTAATATATTGACAAAACCCTGGGCTCCGGCATCAACTACGCCTGCCTTTTTTAATATCAGTAGTTTCTCGGGTGTTTTAGCCAAGGAGTCCTCTGCTTTAGATAATGATTTTTTAAAAAGTTCGGCAAAATCAGGAGTGTGAGGAGCATGTTCGGTAAGATGATTTGCCCAATCTTTCATTACTGTAATGATGGTGCCTTCTTGTGGATGAGAAATAGCTTTTCGGGCTTGTTCGGCCGCTTTAGTGGCTGCTTGGGCAAAAGCCTCTGTGCCAAGACGCGCTTTACCCTTAGTTGCTTCTGCAAAGCCCTGAAAAAATTGAGCTAAGATGGCTCCGGAATTGCCGCGTGCCCCGGTCAAAGCTGAATCAGCAATAATATTACTAATCCTGGCAAAAGAAGATTCTTTACATTTTTTAATCTCTTTTACAATGCTGTTCATGGTAGCTGCCATATTAGTACCTGTATCCCCGTCGGCTACTGGAAAAACATTAATATCGTTCAGATACTGCTCCATCTGATTTATTCTTTGGGCAGAATTTAAAATAAAACGTTTAAATCGAATACCATTAAAATATTTTATCTGGATTTCCATTTTAAAGAATCCTCACTTAATATCAATATTATTTAATTTGTATACCAGAAAAATTACTACTATAATATACTATGTCTTTGGTCTGTGTCAACTCTTTAGGGGTAGTTTTCTTTGGTGAAAAAATTTCTTCTGGTTTTAGGTAGACCTACCCCTTGTTTTATTAAGGCTTATTGTTTTTACCAATAAGCTATAATTATCCTTATGTTACAGTAATACATCTTAATCTTCTTTCTTATATTTTCTTTAACTGATTAATAATATCCTACTTCAGATAGTTTTCGCAAAACACCTACCCAGGGTGTCTGTGTCAACCTTTTGGGGGTAGTTTTCTTTGGTGAAAAAATTTCTTCTGGCTTCGGGTAGACCTACCCCTTGTTTT
>JAHIPR010000122.1 GCA_018903015.1 bacterium | reverse complement strand
CCTTTTTATTGAATCAAGAACCTGTTTAATGCCATTATCTATTTTATAAGGATTTAATCTTGAAGTCCCTAAAACAGTACCTCCCCTATCAACTATTTCCTTTACTTCACTTAAAGATAGGGGGCTTATATTATCCTTTACTAATCCCTTCCATCCTTCTTGAATGCCATAGACTTCATAATTATAATCCTGGGCCCGGTATACTGCTCCTCTGATAGTCGGATTTAACCCGGAGCAATCTCCTCCTCCGGTTAAAATACCTATCCTTTTAATCATATTCATCACGCCTTTCCGCTACAACCAAAAACTCTCATTCTATCACGAATAATTTCTTTGGCTGCATCTTTTGCCGGTCCCAATATTTTACGAGGGTCAATCTGGTTTGGATTTTCTTCAAGCATCTCTTTCATCTTTTTTGTAAAAATCATTCTTATGCGGGTATCTATATTTATCTTGCATATTCCTGCGGCAATACCTTTTCTGACCTCATCATCATTCGCCCCGGAGGCACCATGTAAAACCAAAGGAACTCCAGTTAATTCTCTTATTCGCTCGATACGAGGGATATCTAACTTTGCAAAAGGAGTACGACATCCATGAATTGTCCCCACGGCAGCAGCAAGAGAATCAATTCCTGTCAACTCTACAAATTTTGCAGCTTCCTCTGGAACAGCCATACTCTCTTTTACTTTCTCCAAAGCAACCCCGGGTTCATCACTATCTCCCATAGTACCTATCTGACCTAATTCTGCCTCTACCGGAATTTCACAGGCATGAGCCATCTCTACTACTTTTTTAGTCATATCAACATTTTCATTAAATGGTAATTTTGACCCATCAAACATCAGAGAGGTAAATCCTGCTCTTAAACATTTTATATTTTGGTAATAATCTGTACCGTGATCTAAATGTAAAGCTACTGGTACTTTTACTTTTTCAGCCATGACTTTAACCATAGCTACAATACTTTCTAACCCCGCATATTTTATAGCTCCCTGAGAAGCTTGCAAAATCACCGGCGCTTTTTCTTCTTCGGCGGTTTCTACTATTGCCTGAATAATCTCCATATTATTGGCATTAAATGCACCAATACCGTATCTTCCTTTCTGAGCATCTTTTAACATCTCTTTAGTAGTTACAAAAGCCATCTTTTTCTCCTTTCGTTATTTATATTATTTATTTTAGATTTAACTATCTATAAATATTATCTTTTTCTAAATCAATTTGATAGTTTCTAATTTTTAACTATTATAACTTGTTTAATTTTTCATTTCAAGCAAGTTTACTAATAAATAAATGTAATAAATTTGAGAATAATCCGAATTAATGGTATAGTTTTAATAACAAATATTAATTAAAGGAGGAAATTATCATGCCAGATTATTATGATGAAGAGAAAGAGAAGATTATTAATCTTGCTGAAAAAATACCAAAATTAAAATTTTCTAAGAAAACATTCGGTATTATTTTAGTATTAGTAATTGCTCTCTATCTTGCCAGTGGAATTTTTGTAGTTGCCCCTGATGAACAAGGAGTAGTTAGAAGATTTGGCAAATTTGTCCGTATAGAAAGTCCGGGACTTAATTATCATCTACCTTATCCTATAGAAACAGTGGTTACTCCAGCAGTTACTCGGGTAAAAAGAGTGGAAATAGGATTTCGCACTATTAGCTCTGGCCCACCTGCTCGCTATCAAAAATTTCCGGCAGAGGCACTGATGTTAACTGGGGATGAAAATATTGTTAGTGCAGAAGCGATCGTCCAATACAAAATAAAAGACCCGGTTAGCTATCTCTTTAATATTATTTTACCTGAAGAGACAGTCAAAAGTGCTGCTGAGGCTGCTTTAAGGCAGGTAATTGGAGAAAGAAAAATTGATGAAGCGCTTACTATAGGAAAATATGAAATACAAGAGGAAACAAAAAAACTACTTCAAGATCTTTTAGATTCCTATGAATCAGGAATCTTCGTAGTAGCAGTCCAATTACAAGATGTCAATCCCCCCAAAGAAGTGCAAGATGCCTTTAAAGACGTAGCCAGCGCTAAAGAAGATAAAAGTAAATACATTAACGAGGCTCAGGGGTATAAAAACGATCTAATTCCAAAAGCTCGGGGAGAAGCAGTAAAAATGACCAAAGAAGCTGAAGGTTATAAGATTGAGAGAATAAAAAAAGCGGAGGGTGATGTTGCAAAATTCAATAGTATTTTAACCGAATATAAAAAAGGTGAATATATAACTCAAGCTCGCCTTTATCTGGAAACTATGGAAGAAATTTTACCGAATATGAATAAAGTAATAGTCGATTTAAAGGAAAATCAATCTTTAATAAATTTATTGCCCTTAGGTGATTCAAGTATCCTAACTGCTCCTTCTAAGGAGGTGACCAAGTAATGAAAAAAGGAACGCTATTAATAATAATTATTGTAGTAATCTTAGTTTTAGCTAACCTAAGTTTGTTTATTGTTGATGAAACTAAACAAGCAATCATTTTACAGTTTGGTAAACCGATAAGAACGATTAAAGAGTCTGGTTTAAACTGGAAACTTCCCTTCATTCAAAATGTAGTATTTTTTGAAGACCGATTGTTAGTTTACGATGCAGTCCCGACCGAAATCATTACTAAAGACAAAAAGACTCTAATTGTGGATAATTATGCCCGTTGGAAAATTATCGATCCTTTAAAATTCTTACAAACGGTTAGAGATTTAAATGGTGCCCAGGCAAGATTGGATGATATCATTTATTCCGAATTAAGGGTTGATTTGGGCTTGTTTGACATGAGCGAAATAGTCTCGGAAAGAAGAGAAGGTATTATGAAAAGAGTCACCGAGATAAGTAATGAAAAAGCCAATACCTATGGAATAGAAATTGTGGATGTAAGGATTAAACGGGTAGATTTGCCTCCGGAAAATGAAAAATATATCTTTGATAGAATGAAAGCGGAACGAGAACGAATCGCCAAACAATATCGAGCAGAAGGTCAAGAGGAATCAGCTAAAATTATTGCAGAAACCGAAAGAGAGAAAACGGTTATTTTAGCAGAAGCTTATAAGACTGCTCAAACTTTAAAAGGTGAAGGAGAGGCAGAATCTATCAGAATCTATGCTGAGAGTTTCAATCAAGACCCTGAGTTCTATAAATTTTATAGAACTTTAGAAGCTTATACTAAAACTTTTAAAGAAAAAACT
>JAHIPR010000121.1 GCA_018903015.1 bacterium | reverse complement strand
TAATATATCTTGACAAAAAGATAAAAATTAGATAAGATATTATCAAATAGTTTTCATTTTATCTAAAAAAGGAGGTAAATAAAATGAAAAAGCAAAAATTTATACTGACGATAGTTTTACTCGCAATTTTTATCTCATCTGTGGTTTCTTTTGCAGGAGCACAAGAAAATATCCGAATTGCTATGTTAGTTAAAAACTTGGGGAATGCTTTTTTTGAAGCTTGTAGAGATGGAGGTTTAGAAGCAGCGAAAGAACTTGGTGGAATTGAATTTATTTTTCAAGGACCCACTACACCAACTGCAGAGGGTCAGATAGAAATTATTGACTCGCTTATTGCTCAAAAAGTAGATGCAATTGTTATTTCAGCAAATGATGTAGATGCTCTGGTTCCTGTTTGTAAAAGAGCAATGCAGAGCGGAATTACAGTAATTTCCTTTGATTCGGGGATTGCACCAGAAGGACGAATACTTCACTTAGCTCCTTCCAGCAGTGAGTTTATTGGCAGAAGCCAGGTAAAAATGTTGGCAAATTTAATTGACTATAAGGGTGAGATTGCTATTTTAAGTGCTTCTTCTCAGGCTACTAACCAAAACACCTGGATTGAATGGATGAAAGAAGAGCTGAAAGAACCTGCTTACAAAGATATGAGTTTGGTTGCAGTAGTATATGGCGATGATCTTTCTGACAAGAGTTACCGGGAAGCAACGGGGTTATTTAAATCTTACCCTAATTTAAGAGGGATTATTTCACCTACAACTGTTGGTATCGCGGCTACTGGGAAGGCGTTAGAAGATGCTGGAAAATCAGGAAAGATTGAACTTACCGGTCTTGGTTTACCATCTGAAATGAAGCAATATATCAAAAATGGTACTTGCCGACAAATGTCTCTTTGGAACCCCATTGATTTAGGATATTCATCAACTTATATTGCCTATAAATTGGTTAAGGGTGAATTTCAGGGTAAAGAGGGTGAAGTAATGAAGGTCGGTAGAATGGGAGAAATTAAAATAGGCTCAGGTAACGAAGCAGTAATGGGCGAGCCATATATATTTGAAAAAGATAATATAGATAAATTTGCTGAGATTTACTAATGGTTTACTCTTTGAATTAAAAAAATCTGTTTGGTAAAGCGGGATTAATCATATCCCGCTTTACTTATAAATACCTCAAAACAAAAGAGGAATTTTGGTTTAATGAATAATTGCATTATTGAAATGAAGGGAATTAAAAAATATTTTTATGGTGTTAAAGCACTTGATGGGGTAGATTTTCAAATAAGAACTGGCGAAGTACATGCTCTTATAGGTGAAAATGGGGCTGGGAAATCTACTCTGGTAAAGATTTTAACCGGTGTATATCAACCTACCGCTGGTACTATTATTCTTAACGATAAACCTACTCAATTTCCATCTCCCCAAGTCTCGCAAAAAGCTGGGATATCCGCCATACACCAGGAAGCCACAATGTTCCCCGATCTCTCCATTACTGAAAATATATTCATGGGCCATCATATTAGAAATAAATCCAACGGTCTACTTTCTTGGAGAGAAATGAAAGATAAAACCCAGATACTTCTTGATAAGCTTGAATTGGATATTCGTTCCGATACCAAAGTAAGAAATCTAAGTGTAGCTCAAAGGCATATGGTGGAAATTGCCAAAGCACTCTCACTGGATGCAAAAATAGTAATTATGGATGAGCCAACCTCTGCCCTTACTCTTAAGGAAGTTGAGTATTTATATAAAATTATTAGAAAATTGAAATCAGAAGGAAAAGCCATCATCTTTATTTCTCATAAATTTGAAGAGGTCTTTGAAATTGCGGATTATTTTACCGTACTGAGAGATGGGAAGTATATCGGTGAAGGGACGATTGCCGATATTACCGTAGATAAAATTGTGCAAATGGTGATTGGTCGTAGTCTTGAACAGATGTATCCGAAATTAGAAGCAGAGAAAGGTGACATTATCCTGAAGGTTGAAAATCTTACCAAGATAGGCGTATTTAAAAACATATCTTTTGACTTGCACAAAGGGGAAATACTGGGATTTTTTGGATTGGTGGGAGCGGGAAGGTCAGAAGTAATGCAGACAATTTTTGGAATTGATACAAAAACATCAGGTGAAGTATTTATAGATGGTGAAAAGGTTTACATTACCAATCCTTCTGATGCAATGAATTTCGGCCTTGCTTATCTCCCCGAAGACCGACAGATACAAGGTGCTATTTTAGCTATGAATATTCGGGAGAATATTACCCTACCGATAATAGACGGAATAGGCAGATATATTTTCTTGGATCGTAATAGAGAATTTGAAATTACTGATGAATATGGGAAATATATAGAAATAAGAGCATCAGGCTGGGAACAGCTGGTAGAAGATCTCTCAGGAGGTAATCAACAGAAGGTAGTCCTGGCTAAATGGATTGCCACCAAACCACGAATATTAATTATGGATGAATCAACCAAAGGAATTGATGTGGCAACCAAAGCTACTGTACATAATTTTGTTTCTGAACTTGCAAAAAAAGGCATAGCAATAATCCTTATTTCCTCTGAACTTCCTGAGATTCTCGGTATGTCTAATAATGTTATAGTAATGCATGAGGGGGTTATAACTGCTAAATTTACTCGCGAAGAAGCAAATTCTAAAAAGATAATTAGAGCTGCAATCGGCAGTATTTCAAAGTGAGGAAATTCTAAAATGAGGGATTTATTTAGGAAAAGAGAATTTAATCTTTTTATTTTTATTTTATTTATAATATTTGGGGTTAGTTGTAGAACCCCCAGCTTTTTACATATTAGTAACTTTGTTGATATTTTGAATGATACTGCTATTCTGTCTATGGTTGCCATTGGGCAGCTTATAATTATTGTTACGGGGGGCATAGATTTATCTGTCGGTTCCAGTCTCGCTTTAAGCGGTATGAGTGTGGCACTTTTAAATCAATATCACCCTGGAATCCCTATCTTTGTGATTATTTTAATTTCAATAGCCATCGGACTCCTGCTTGGTTCGATAAATGGCTTGTTGGTTTCCCAGGCCAAGATCCCACCCATCATTACCACTCTTGGAACTATGAGTATATATAGAGGATTGGTATTCGTGCTTTGCAAGGGAACCTGGGTTAGTGCTCATGAGATGACCGAGGCTTTTCGGGGGTTTCCCAGAAGCAGTTTTTTGGGCATATCCAGTCTTATATATGTATCGATACTAATAGTAATATTATTTTTAATTTTTTTAAATTTAACTAGAACTGGAAGAGAGATTTATGGGGTAGGCGGCAATAAGATAGCCTCTCAATATGTGGGCATTAACCTGAAGAAAATTCAATATATTGTCTTTACCTTAGGTGGAGGAATTACTGGTCTTGCGGGATTTCTCTGGGTTGCCCGTTATGCCGCTGCACAGAGC
>JAHIPR010000120.1 GCA_018903015.1 bacterium | reverse complement strand
CAATGAAACCTAAAAATTTCTCTAATTTTTCTCGCCCTAAAAAGATATTAGAATAAACGTTCATATTTTCAGCCAAAGCCAAGTCCTGATAGATAGTTTCTATCCCAATTTTTAACGCTTCTATTGGATTACTAATTTTTACCCTTCGGCCTTCAAAAAATATCTGACCTTCCTCGGCATGATATACACCGGAAATTACTTTAATTAAAGTCGATTTTCCTGCTCCATTATCACCTAAAATACCAACAACTTCCCCAGGAAAAATTTGCATATCGACATTATCAACTGCGGTTAATCCACCAAACCGCTTGGTAATATTTTTTACTTCTAATAAAGGTTCCATTATGCCCTCCTTATCTAATCTCCTCTTCTTTATGCACTAATTCAGGTGAAAACTGATCGATTAATACAGCAAAGATAAGTATACAACCAACGGCTATATGCAAATTATAAGTAGGAATACCCAAGTTTACCAAACCTGTCTCTAAGGCGCCGATAATTATGGCACCGATAACCGTGCCCATTACTGTGCCCTTGCCGCCACTTAAACTGGCTCCACCAATAACCACCGCCACCACGGCATCCAATAAACGGGCGCTACCTGCAGGAGCCCTACCGGTAATAAATTGTAATACATACATAACTCCAGCAAGAGAGGCAAAAAATGAAGATATCATATAAACCTTAATTAAATGGACTTTTACATCAACTCCTGCTCTTTCTGCCGCATTAATATTTCCACCAATGGCATAGGTATGTTGGCCAAATTTAGTTTTAGCCAATATAAAGGCAAAAATACCAATAAAAATAAAAGTAATGACTGTTACATTAGGAATAATTGATATTAAATTCTTTAATTCTTCTCTGGTAAGGCTTTCCGGTTTACTTAAAAAACTAAATATTTTTCCCGGTAACCAGTAAAATAAATAACTATGCCCCAGTGAACCTACAGAAGTAGGCAAATTATGAACAGGCACATTATTACAGATAATCTCTGCAAACCCATAAGCAATACCATACATACCAAAAGTTGCAATAAAGGGAGGTACTCTTAATTTTGCCACCAAAAAACCATTAATAAACCCAGGAATTAGTCCTATCAAAAGGGCAGTTAATATACCTATGGTTATCGCCAAAGGTTGAGAAAACCCTGCTGCCCATAAATCAACCATTACTTTTGCGCTTACTACCGAGCTAAACCCAACCATAAATCCAATAGATAAGTCAATACCCCCGGTAATAATAACAAAAGTTTCTCCAGTGGCTAATAAAAGCACAGTTGTCGAGGCTACCAGAATATTTTGTAAATTATTTAAACTAAGATAATTCGTTCCGACAATACTAAAAAATACGATTTCCCCAACTAAAAATATTAAGATCCACCTTCTTAGTATATTAATTCCTATTTCTCTTGTTTTATTATAATTAATCATTCTCTATGCACCAACTCCGGGAAAAACTGATCAATCAAAATGGCAATAATTAAGATACAGCCAGTTGCAATAAATCGATAAAAAATAGGTAACCCCATCATCATCAATCCGTTATTTAAAGTTCCAATTAACAGCACGCCAATAATGGTACCCCAGATTGCCCCTTTACCACCTGTAAGACTTGCTCCACCTATAACTACTGCTGCAATTGCAAAAAGTTCATAACTGGAAGTATATTGTGTGTGAACACCCATATTTAATTTAAAAACTAATAATATTCCTGCAACAGATGCAAAAAATGAAGATATAATATAAATTTTAATTAAATTTAAGGGAACATTAATACCTGCTCTTATTGCCGCATCAACATTTCCACCAATAATATAGGTATGTTGACCAAACTTGGTACGAAACAGAATAAAAGCAAATATAACCAGAATAAAAGTTATCAATAAAATAGGTATAGGAATAATTTTTACTAAACTTAAAATATCCCCCCTCTCGGTCAATTCAGGCTTTACAAAAAAGGAAAATCCCTTCTTGGGAGAAAAATAAGCCAGATAGGCATTGCCAATATCTCTTGCCTGCAAAGGTAAAAAGCCAATGGGGAATCCTTCGCAAAGCCGCCAGGCTAAACCATTGGCAATTCCCCACATACCTAAAGTTGCAATAAAGGGCGGCACTCTTAATTTAGCCACTAAATATCCATTAATAATTCCAGGAATTAGTCCTAATAAAAGTCCTCCAAATGAACCTGCCATGATAGAAATAATCGGAGAGTAACCTGCTGAGTTTAAATCTCTCATAATAATGGCTGAACTTACACATACAAAACCCATAACAAAACCAATAGAAAGATCGATCCCTCCACTAATGATCACAAAAGTCTCTCCACTTGCTAATAAAAGCAGAGAACTCACTCCTAAGATAATATTAGTAAAATTTCTCAGACTAAAAAAATTTTTTCCCAAGAAACTGAACAAAATTAACATGAATATAAGAAAAATGAGTGCCCAATTTCTACCCACAAAGCCTATGGTAGTATTTTTACCAAGTTTTTCAAAATCGATTGAAAAACCATTATTTAACTTAGACATAAAAAATTTCCTTTTT
>JAHIPR010000119.1 GCA_018903015.1 bacterium | reverse complement strand
TACGCATTTCATCCGTCCATTTTTTGGTCATAGATGCTGTTTTACCTGATAGAAAAAAATTTCTTTTTGGCAAAAAATCCGAAGTTGCCGTCCGCCAGAACGGCGGACGGCCCTGTTTTGGCCGCCCCCATGTCATATAACGTTTCCGGTGTAAAAGAAGTTCTGCGTAAGCAGAATTTGGACGAAGCGAAGTGTAGTCTTTTACACCGTGTTATATGACCCAAAGGGCAATCCCGCTCTTTTGCAAGAAAAGGCGGGAGTAGAGTTCCGAACCCCGCCATATTCTTT
Organism: bacterium; assembly: GCA_018903015.1. The sequence goes on along the minus strand of JAHIPR010000119.1, from coordinate 7,374 downwards.
ATTTACCTTTTTTGTAATCTTTGTTGAACCGCTTCACTTGTTAACTCCCGCATTGCGTCTGAAGCAATCCATTTTGCAGTTTTTGAATCCATCCTTTGAATCTCTTTTGCGGTTTCTATTGCCTTCTTATTCAGATTTAGATTCCGTTTGCCGATTTGCCTCAATGCCCAATTAACAGCTTTTTTAACATAAATTCTATTATCAGATACTTGCTTTTTTATAAAAGGAAAAAAAAATTCAAACTGTTCATCCTTTGCTCTCTTATCCTTAAAAGCTAACCAAGCCATCAATGCAAACCCAGCTCTTTTAACAAATTCTTCATCCTTTTCAGTCCATTCAACAGCTTTTCGATAAGCAAATTTGGTATTTACGAAAAGATTTTGACAGCACTGATCACATATCTCCCAATAATTAAAGTTTTTTGCCCACCTTTCCATTTGTTCTTCAGTAACTGCTCCGGGATCATCAATCATGCTCGCAAGTATCCGAGTTTCACGGACATCCGATTTCCAGAGTTGTTGAGCAAGAGCATGATTTACTCCTGTTTCTTTAGTAATCTTTCTCAGATTAGGGATGGAGACTCCATAGGCATTCTTCGGATTAATGCCAAATCGCGCCATACCCTCTACTGCCTTGGGATTTGATAAGGATTTTAACTTTTTGAGAATATCATTATATTGCATTTTTCTCGCCCATGCATGTAGGAAATTATCTTTGCTCTTTTACCGGTTGTTTTAAAATAGTTTTCATTTTTTCTGGAGCCACTTTTCTTGGATCAGAAAGATAAATTTCATGATGGAGACCATTTTCAATAAAGTCCTTCTCTTTCATCAAATTTCTCATTTTCTCCAGTGATTCGGGTTCAGCGGAATACGGACCAATATGTAATATTTGAACACATTTACCTTCTTTCATCTTCTCAAACTTGATTTCTTTAATCAGTTCTATGCCTTTCTTTTTGAAAACTTCTTCCCTTGCTTTCTCTACTATTTCTGGAGCAGCGAAATCGGGCATACGAATAAGAAGTTTCCATTGCCATTCTTCGCGGGGAACTTCCAAAGCAGGTTTATCAGATTCCACCCACCATAATCCCTCTAATTTTGGAACAGCGAAATCTTTGCCTTGTTTTTTACAAAGATTCTTGACACCATAGGCAAAAGGATATAATGTTTCAACCTTACTTGTAAACTCTTTCCCTGCCGGCTCCCCTCTGCCCTCTATTGTCAAAAATGGAATTTCACCAAATTCAACCACTTCTGGAGTAGTTTTTGCTGTGTAATATGTTTTGTATTCCTTTACGAAATCTAATTTTTTTGTTGCCATAATTTTACCTCCATTTAAATTATTTTCCACTTTTAAATATCTTACCATTTATTGAGGTGGGGTTCGGAATTTCATATAACGGTCGAGGCTATATGCCATTTTAATGGCATATAGCCTTTGTTATCGGTTGGATTTTGGAGATTATTCATCTTTCTTTTATCCTTTTATTTAACGCATGCATCACCTGCGTCGTAGGTGACACTTAAATTAAGATGGATCTGCCAAAAGCAGATGATTACAAAGTCTTCCGGCGGCTCCAGACGTCAGGTGAATGTGTATGTTAGAGGGCAACAAGTTATTTATGTGACTTTCATTCTCTGATGAAAATGCTATTCTGTTTCATTTGATTAACTCAGGCACTCCACTCTTCAGGCCAATGCGCCAACCGCCGTTCAAAATACAGTTCTAACCCATCCTCTTCATCAATATGTGAACCGATCTCTCTGAACTCCATCGAATGAGCCATTGCCAATGACGCCACATTATCAGGTGCAATTGAGAGAATGAAACAACGTTGCTGATGGTTCTCAAACGCCCATTTCATCAACGCAAACGCTGCCTCCTTGGCGTATCCTTGTTTACGGAAATGTTTTCCTACCGAATAGCCCATCTCTACCCCATCAGCAGCGACATCCCGCAAGTCTTCAGGTCCGGGTTTCGAGTGGAAACCAACATGACCACACATTGTTTGAGATTGTCTGATGACAATTGCCCGAACTAACCAGGGGTGTGTCTCAGGGTTAACTTGTATCTGTTCCAATCGCATTTTAAGCAATGACTTGCTGAGAATGAGATCGTCCGGGATATAAAACCCACCAATTCGTGCGGCTTGTTTATGATCACCAGCTAATAACGCTTCAAGTAATGCAGAACTCAATAAAATCAGCTCTAGACGATTTGATCTAAGACTATTCAAATTATGTTCTCCTTTTTTTGCACTCTAACATAAGATTAGGTGTACTAATGAAAATAGCAAATGTTGCTTTTCATGACAACCTAATCTTATGAAGTTGTTTTTAGTTAATTGTTTGTTATTACTTAAATTACACATAATCTTCTCCTTTTCTGAGTTTAGTTTATGTTGCTCAAATTGGCAACCTAATCTAAAAATCCGCTGGACTTCTAACACCTTTTCCGCCTTGATTAATTACATGAGTATATATCATTGTTGTCTCCACATTTTTATGACCTAATAATTCCTGTATTGTTCTAATATCATATCCTGATTCTAACAGATGAGTTGCGAAAGAATGCCTAAAAGTGTGGCAGCTTGCATGTTTAGTAATTCTCGCATCTCTAATCGCTTGCTTAACAGCTTTTTGGATTACAGTATCGTATAAATGATGCCGTCTTTGTATACCCGACCTTGGATCTGTTGAAATTTTTGTTGCAGGAAAAACATATTACCAAGCCCATTCATATTTCGCATTTGGATATTTTCTTTCAATTGCATAAGGCAAATATACACTGCCATATCCGTTTTTCAAGTCTTCTGCATGAATTTCTTTCACTTTGCTAAAGTGAATTTTTAAAGGTTCAACAACTTTTTGGGGTAACACTGTAATACGATCTTTTCCGCCTTTTGAATCTCGCACTACTATTTGGCTATAACCAAAATCAATATCTTTTACTCTTAATTCTAAACTTTCTGTTAATCTTAAGCCTGCTCCATATAAAAGCATTCCAACCAATGAGTATCTTTTAAATTATTTAATACTTCAAGCGCTTCTTCCTTTGTAAAAACTACCGGCAATTTTTTTGGTCTTTTTGACCAATAAATGGAAATATTATTTTCTAACTCCTTTTTTAATACATTTTTATATAAAAATACAATCGCACATAAGGCTTGATTCTGGGTAGATGCAGATACTTTATCTTTTTTTGCAAGATGAGTAATAAACAGACCGACATCTTCCTCACTCATTTCCATAGGATGTCTTTTATTGTGAAATAATATAAATCTTTTTATCCAATTAATATATGACTCTTCCGTTCTCAAGCTATAATGCTTTACTCGGATAACCTGTCTTACCTGATCTAAAAGTTTAGGTTTTCTATCTTCTGTCATATCTTTTTCCAAAACTATTCATATTAACTCCAAAATCTTACCGATAACGGTATCGGGCTATGTGAAGTCGGCATTAGCCGATTTGGGCGAACGCAGTGAGCCGTATAGCCCGTGTTATACGCTGTTGGGTCCGTTTATATCAATCCTCCTAAATATGCTCCTACGCTATCTTAGGGAAGTAGAGACATTTATTTTCTCTACACCCATGAGGATGTCGTTTAGAATAGAAACAAGAAATCTTTTCTCTATGAATTGGTAAATCAACATTGAAGTACTCCTTCGCTGCATTGTAGCCTACGCTAAGGGCAGTTCTCACAAAGCTCTTACAACACATAGGTCCAACATCATTAGCAATAGTGTCAATCGTCCTAGCAACAACATGCATGGTAATTGCAGATTCCCTATCCTTTGGACATGCTGCACCCAGAATTACACTGAAAGCAGCACCAATCCCTATAGGCACACCACAGACGCCGGTAAGGGCACAGTACGGCGGCATGGATTGTTTTTGTGTTCGCTTCATAGCCTCGATAACTTGTTCGTTGGAGATGTTCAGCGTCCCCTCATTCTTTAGCGCCGCTAACAGCGATGCTGTAGCAATAAGTCCATGCTCACAACCTAAAAATGGTATCGTGGGATGTGCCATCAGTATCTCGGCTATTGCCAGGGGGTCCCTCTCCTCTGTGGTAAGGGTGACATCTTTAACAAGCTCAAACGCTCCCTTTCCGTGACACTCATCGCAGACATAATGTCCCATAGGACATCGGATATACCCAGTCTCTTCCTTGCCACAGTAGTTGCAGACAACACTTATAGCAGTTTCTAAGTACTTTAGGGCTGCACCACAGACCATGCAGTTTTCAGCTCTTTTTTCTTCACTGGGTTTACAACATTCTTTATTCATATTACCTCCTCAATTTTTGTCTTCAAGAACTCAATTGCGTATAACGGTGTGCGGGTTGGCGAAGTTGCGGAGCGAAGCGTAGCAATTTGGGATTTTGGGTGCGACAGCGCCCAAAACCCGCCAACCCGTTGTTGTGCGATGGGCTTGGCAAACAACGGTACAAAAACGGCACTGATGCCGTTTGAATTGTAAAAATAAGCTTTTAGTTTATTTATGGCTATTCCCAGCAAAAACATTAATTATAATAAAATATCAATTTATTTTTTTAATCTCGTTGGACAAGTAACTAACATAAAATCATTATTATTATAACGATGTACTAAATCTATCCATTTACTATTTATAAATAAAGAAATAGTTGAATAATCTAAACCTTCAGCCTTATAATATTTCGAATCATATGGGGATAAAGCATTAAAATCTCCAAGAATTATACAATTGCTATTATTATATTTATTAGCTTCTACTAAAACTGTGTTCGCTTCTTGATTTTGTATTTCTGATACCATCATTTTATTTTTTTCATCGTAAAAATGTAAAACAAAAAGTGTTATATTATCTATTTCACATTTTAAAACTCCACGTTGAGTTATAGTTTTTATCTTTTCAATATTTTTTATTTCCCTATTTGCAGTAATACCAATATGATTTCCTCCTTCTGTTTTAAAAATTGAAGAATATTTATGTCCCCATTTTAATGCATCTTCTTTAAGAGTTTTTTCATTATAAAAATTTAATTCGTTCAAAGCTAGAATATCAACATTTTCTTTTTTTATCCATTCTATAAATCTTTGCTTTCTTTTTTCATCATCAAATCCTACATAAATATTGTAAGTCATTATTTTAAGATTAGTACCACCATCAAGTTTAAATTCCGCTGCAACAGGATAATGATCGGAAATATTGTCAGTCTCATCATTAATAATAGGAGAAGCAGATATACATTTTTCTGCTAAAGATTGGCTTGAAAATATATAATCTATTCTTGATTGTATTCCTAGTTTAATTAAAATGCGTTTTAGATTAAATATTTTAACTTCATTATTTCTTTGTTTTACTTTTATATTCACATATGTGTTTTGCTCTCCTAATATTAATTTAATAGCTTGTTCCAAATCAATATCTTTTGTTAAAACACCATTTATTTCCAAAATAATATCACCATTATTAATTCCAGCTTGAAAAGCAGTACCATTCACTAATACATTTTTAACTAATATACCCTCATCAATTTTATCGATAATAGCTCCTATTCCATAAATTTGTTGACTGTTTGTTTGACTCATTAGTATAGAACTAGAAATTAATAATAGAATAACAATTACTATATACTGTTTGTTAAACATAAATCTTCCTCCTTAAAATTATATTGATATAGTTATTAGAATTTATAAAACATTTTGTACCTACTTTATTTTTGAGTTGTGTAAAGAAATGGCTTTTATATTAATTTTCAATACGAGTTCGCCACGGATGGCGAACATTGTCGAAACCCAACGTTGCCAAGCCTTTCGCACAACAGTTAATAATCGCATTACTGCGTTTATCCTACCAAAATGGCACAATATCCGCAGTATTGCGGATATTTCTCACTATAGTTTAGTCCCTTTTAAGACTAAATCATCCAATGGACTTTTGATTCTGCCCAAATCTTTATTACTTACGTGTGTATATACTTCAGTTGTTTTGCTACTCTTGTGGCCCAAAAGCTCTTGAATATATCTTAGGTCAGTTCCTCCTTCTAATAGGTGAGTAGCAAAACTATGCCGTAAAGTATGAACTGATATCTTTTTCTTTATACTTGTCTCTTGGACAGCAGTTTCAAATATTGCTTCTACAGTCCTAGTTGAAATATGTCTATCCATTTTTGCTCCAGGGAATAACCATCCATTGGGCTTATATTGTTTCCAATACTTTTTTAATTCTCCCAATGCAACTGCAGGAAGAATCGAATATCTATCCTTTTTCCCCTTAGCGCCTTTTATATGAATCAAATTTCTATTGCTGTCAATATCTTCAACCCTCAGCTTTACAATTTCACTTACCCGTAGTCCAGCAGAATAAACCAACATTATTAGTGCCCTATGTTTTTGATTTTTGATTGCTCGAAGTATTTGTCCTACTTCTTCCTGACTTAGGACAGTAGGCAACTTATGTTCCTCTTTAGGCCTGGGTAGATTTCCAACAATCTTTGGCATTCTCAATACATTATCATACAAGAACTTTATAGCACTTACTGCCTGATCATGATATGCCCTGGATACTCTTTTCTTGTCAATTAAATGAAGCATATAATCTCTAATATCTTTTTCATTAAGTTCTTTTAGGTCTTTTGCAAAATAGCTAATGTATCGTTTAATATGGTGTAGATATGCTTTATGAGTCTTCAGGCTATATCCTCTTAATTTAAGTTCCTTATTCACTTCCTCTGTTATTTGGGCTTGATTCGGCTCTCTTTTATCGACCACTTGATTAAAAGAAACTTGTAGGGTAGAATCTAAATCGATATTTTCACCTTTAAAAACTGATAAAATCTTCCTTAGAATTTCTTGTGAATAAGGAAAACTCCAATATTTTTTATCTGGGTGCCACCTATGACCCTCGATGGATTTAACTTTAGCTACAAATTTAGGATCATAGGAAAAAGTAACTAATATTTTCCCTTGCTGTATATCTTTACTGATTCCTATGCTTGCCATAAATTTATTTTACTAATTCCTCTATGCTAACCTCTAATGCCTGGGCAATTTTTGCAACTGTTTGGACAGAAAGTCTTTTAATAACATTGGATTCTAACTTTGTTAAAGTAGTATAAGGAATCTCGTCTTGTCTTGCAAGGTCATTTTGGTAAGTCCCTTTTTCTTTCTAAATTTCTTTACATTATCTCCAATCATATTTGCTCGACGTTCCTCTCAACTTTTGATAGTATTTTAGAGTAGCATTCTTTAACATTTTATTATTATACCAAATCAAAAATAATTTGCAATAAACCGATTGAGTCTTTTGATTGAGGTTTATTTTTTATTTAACAGTAATTATTATCCCCTCTTCTTTCCATTCCTCCTATTCGAGGTTGGTT
>JAHIPR010000118.1 GCA_018903015.1 bacterium | reverse complement strand
GATATTCAAAGTCTGCTTGTCCGGCTCTCTCCCTTAAAAGAAAAGATAATCTTCTCAGGAGATGGAATAAAAAAATATCGAGATATTATTAAGGAAAAAATAGGTAAAGATGCTTTGTTTATCGATTCACAATTAAATTTACCGGTGGCTACCAGTATTGCTTTTTTAGGTTTAAATAAGCTTAAAAAGGGGGAAAAAGATAATATCTTTACGCTTTCTCCTTTTTATCTAAGGAAGTCTGAGGCTGAAATTATTTGGGAGAAAAAATATAAGTGATTGACCATGATTAACCAAAGTTTTACCGGAATAGCTATCAGAGCTATGGAAATAGATGATTTAAAAAAAGTATTGGAGATTGAGAAACAATCTTTTCCCGTTCCCTGGACTCAAGACCTATTTTTTAGCGAATTAACCAAAAATAGATATGCTAGATATTTCGTGTTAGAGAAAGATAATGAAGTAGTAGGTTATCTTGGTCTTTGGCACAAAGGAAGCAGTTTTCATATTACCAATATTGCTATTACCGAAAAATTACGTAGAAGAGGCTATGGAGAAAAATTATTGAAGTTTATTGAGAAAATAGCTACTATCTATAGAATTAAGAAAATATCTTTAGAGGTAAGAAGATCAAACTGTATTGCCCAAGATATGTACAGAAAATATGGCTATAAAGTGATGGGGGTTTTGAGAAATTATTATCAAGAAGGAAGAGAAGATGCCTTAGTTATGGAAAAAAAATTCATTTAGAAGAATCAGTATATAAAGAATCAGTATGTAGTATATAGTATGTAGTATATAGTGAAGAAGAAATAGCGTATAGCATGTAGCGTTCAGCGTATATAATTAGTTAGTTGGTTAGTTAGTATATTCTATGCAGAAAGGGAAAAAATATTATGCCAGATTTAATATTGGGAATTGAAACTTCTTGTGACGAAACAGCAGCTGCTATTGTAGAAGATGGGAAAAAGATTATTTCGAATGTAGTGGCTTCCCAGATTAGCATTCATCAAAAATATGGAGGAGTAGTACCTGAAATAGCCTCACGTAAACATATAGAGTGCATCATTCCGGTAATTGATAAAGCCTTAGACGAATCAGGGAAAAGGATTACTGATTTATCTGCAATAGCAGTAACTTACGGCCCAGGATTAATAGGTTCACTCTTGGTGGGATTATCTGTCGCTAAAGCCATGGCTTATGCTCAAAATATACCTTTTATCGGAATAAACCACCTTGAGGCTCACATTTATGCAAATTTATTAGAACATAATGAGATAAAACCTCCTTTTGTTTGTTTAATCGTTTCTGGTGGGCATACATCTTTGGTATATATAAGACATTTTGGAGAATATAAATTATTAGGCCAGACCAAAGATGATGCAGCAGGAGAGGTTTTTGATAAAATAACTAAGGTGTTGGACTTGGGTTACCCCGGTGGACCGATCACTGAAAAATTAGCTAAAGAAGGAGAACCTTCTTCAATTAAATTCCCTCGCCCACTTTTAAATGATAAAAGTTACGATTTTAGTTTTAGCGGTCTTAAAACCGCAGTAATCTACTATATAAAGGAATTAAAAAAAGAGAATAAAAATATACCTGTTAGCGATATATTAGCTTCTTTCCAACAAGCAGTAATCGATGTCTTGGTAGAAAAGACCATAAAAGCAGCTTTAAAATTTAAAACTAAACAGATTATATTAGCTGGTGGAGTTGCAGCCAATAGCCTTCTAAGAAGAGAGATAAAGAAAAAAGCAAATTTATTAAATATAAAAGTTTTTTATCCTTCAACTTTTCTGTGTACTGATAATGCAGCCATGGTAGCTTCAGCTGGATATTATAAATTTAAAGAAAATAAAAAATCATCTTTAAGCTTAGATGCGGTTTCACGATTACCATTAGAGAGAAAAAACTATTAAATAGAAGCAAAATGTCAATAAATAACTTGTAATCACAAAAAATCACGGTAAATAGCTAAATATGGCCGATAACGAGGTTTGCTTTTCCTAAGAAGTTTATATACTATATATAAGGTATTTTTAGCACTCTTACTATGAGAGTGCTAATTGATTTTAAAAATATTAAAGGAGGTTATGGAAAATGAAAATCAAAGGATTAAAACCACTAGGAGACCGGGTATTAATAAAGCCTATGGTTGAAGAAGAGAAGAGTAAGGGAGGGATTGTTCTTCCGGATACAATTTCTAAAGAAAAACCCCAAGTTGGCGAAGTATTATCAGTAGGACCCGGCGGCACTAATAAAGAAGGAAAATTAGTTCCTATGACCGTTAAAAAGGGGGATAATGTAGTATACGCAAAATATTCAGGAACAGATATAAAAGATGATGATGATGAAGATTATCTCCTTTTAAGCGAAAAAGATATTTTAGCTATTGTGGAAAAATAAAATATAATATTTATATTTAAAAATATTAAAAAATATTTTCGAATTATTAAGTGAAAAAAATGTATTAAAGTGAAAAATGTAATAAATTAGATCTAAATGGAGGATAAATAAATGGCAAAACAGTTTTTGTTTGATGAAGAGGCGAGAAGAGCTTTAGAAAGAGGAGCAAATATTTTAGCTGATGCAGTTAGGATCACTTTAGGTCCTAAAGGAAGGAATGTAGTTTTAGATAAAAAATATGGTTCCCCTACTATTACTAATGACGGGGTTACTATTGCTCGAGAGATTGATGTTGAGGACCCTTTTGAAAATATGGGGGCTCAGTTTGTTAAAGAAGTAGCAACCAAAACTAATGATATTGCTGGAGATGGGACAACTACTGCCACTGTATTAGCTCAGGCGATTATTCATGAAGGCCTACGAAATGTAGCAGCAGGGGCAAATCCTATTATGGTAAAGAGGGGAATAGATAAAGCTGTAGAAAAAGCAGTTAGCGAAATTAAAAAGTTGAGCAAAGAAGTAAGCGATAAAGAATCTGTGTCTAATGTAGCTTCAATTTCAGCTGCAGATAGGGAAATAGGAAATATCATTGCTGATGCTATGGAAAAAGTAGGAAAAGATGGAGTAATAACCGTAGAAGAATCCAAAACCTTAGGAACTACTTTAGAGGTAGTAGAAGGAATGCAGTTTGATAAAGGATATATTTCTCCCTATATGGTAACAGACGCAGAAAGGATGGAAGCCATTTTAGACGATCCCTATATCTTGATAACTGATTCTAAGGTAAGCAATATGAAAGGATTATTACCTATTTTAGAAAAAGTTGCCCAGTCCGGTAAACCTTTATTAATTATTGCTGAGGATGTCGAAGGAGAAGCTTTAGCTACTTTAGTAGTAAATAAAATAAGAGGAACCTTAAATTGTGTTTCTGTGAAGGCGCCCGGCTTCGGAGACAGAAGAAAAGAGATGTTAGCTGATATTGCCACGGTTACCGGCGGACAGCTAATTTCTGAAGAATTAGGACTTAAATTAGAAAATACAGAAATAAAAATGTTAGGGTCTGCTCATCAGGTGAAGATAAATAAGGAAGAGACCATCATAGTCGGAGGAAAAGGAGATACAAAAACGATAAAGAAAAGAGAAGCTCAAATTCGAATCCAGATAGATGACACTACCTCTGATTATGACCGAGAGAAATTACAGGAAAGATTAGGGAAATTAGTAGGCGGAGTAGCTGTTATTAAAGTAGGTGCTGCCACTGAAACTGAGCTTAAAGAGAGGAAGCATCGAGTTGAAGATGCCTTATCTGCAACTAAAGCAGCGGTAGAAGAAGGTATTGTTGCTGGCGGTGGAACTGTTCTGATAAACATTATTGCAGCTTTGGAAGATATGAAGTTAGAAGGTGATCAGAAAATCGGAGCAGATATTATCATAAAATCTTTAGAAGCTCCAACAAAACAGATTGCTCAGAATGCTGGTTATGAAGGTTCAGTGATAGTGGAGAAATTAAAGGGCAAAGAAAAAGGAATCGGTTTTGATGCTACAACCGGAGAATTTACCGACATGATAAAAGCCGGTATTGTTGACCCGGTTAAGGTTACCAGATCTGCTTTACAAAATGCAGCCAG
>JAHIPR010000117.1 GCA_018903015.1 bacterium | reverse complement strand
TTTTAAAGCTTTTAGTATTTTTTCCGGGGTAATAGGAAGATCGAAAATTCTCACTCCTATAGCATCGTAAATAGCATTGGCAATAGCCGGGGCAGTGGCAATAGTAGCCGGTTCTCCTATCCCTTTGGCCCCAAAAGGACCTTCTGAATCTTCATTCTCTATTAATCGAGAAATAAATTGAGGGGCATCCATAGAAGTGGGAATTAGATAGCCAGTTAAATCGGGATTTAAAGTGATCCCTTCTTTAATAACCTGTTCTTCCATAAGAGCCATGCCTATTCCCTGGACCGTTCCTCCTTCTATCTGTCCCTCTACGTTCTGAGGATTTATAGCCTTGCCAATGTCTGCTGTAGTATAAACTTTTAGTACCTGAACAATTCCGGTATCTGTATCAACTTCTACATCAACTACTTGAGTAACAAAGGTATAGGCTACGTATACTTTTTCGCCCTGTCCGGTCTTGGTGTCGGGTTTATCGGTGTGAGGGAAGAAAGATGCTTCTGCTTTTAAGCTATCACCTCTTTCTTTTACCCTTTCTGCTAATTCCCAATAACTTAATTTATTATTCGGATTATCCTTTCTAAAAATATAACCATCTTTTATCCTTAAATCGACATGGTTGGTTATAAAATTTAAACTCGCATAATGATAAATATTGCTCAATAACCCTTCTGATGCTTCTTTAACTGCATTCCCGGTGAAAAATGTCTGTCGAGTTGCTGAGGTAGAACCTGAATTTTTAGTTAAATGGGTATCGCCTGGAATAATTTGGATTATTTCCGGTTTCACTTTCAAAACTTCAGCTGCAATCTGGGTAATTACCGTTAGCACTCCCTGTCCCACATCCGCAGCAGCAGTTCTAATTAAAATCTTACCACTGTCTTCAATTTCCGCTGAAGCAATGGAATGATCAGGAAATCCTTCTCCATACCCAAAACCAAACATAATAGTCGCCATTCCTCTACCCCGTTTCTTCATTGTCTTCCCTCCTTCCAACCAGCCATAACTGCCGCTTCTTTAATGGTCTCTTTCACCCCTACACTATGGGTTAATCTCTGACTATTGGGTGTGATAGAGCCTATATCATAGGCATTTTGTAGGCGAAATTGAATCGGATCAATGCCCAATTTGCGGGATAGGATATCCATCTGGGACTCATAGGCAAAGGCCATCTGGGTAGTACCAAAACCGCGCATCGCCCCGCAATAAGTATTATTAGTATAAACAGTATAGGCTACACCCTTGACATTATCTACATTATAAGGACCAGTACAATGATACATACCTTTGTGCACTACTGCCAATCCGCTTGAGGCATAAGCCCCGGTATCACCGATTACTTCTACCTGGCAAGCAGTTAAATAACCTTTTTTGGTAACACCCGTTTTCATTCGAATAATAAAAGGATGCCTCTTGGATTGGGCAATCATCGATTCCTCTCTGGTATAAGTTAATTTTACCGGTCTTTTAGTTTCCATAGCTGCTAAAGCAAGATGTATGTGTACAGAAATATCTTCCTTCTTGCCAAAAGCGCCTCCGATAACCGGCTGAATTATCCTTATTTTTTCTTTGGAAAGACCCAAGGATTGAGCAATGTCGGCTTGAGTATCGTGAAGCCATTGAGTGGCAACCCAGAGATTAATCACTCCACTCTCTTCATCATAAATTCCTACTCCTGCTTCTACTTGAAGAGGAACATGATCTAAAGAACTTGTTCTATATTCATTCTCTACGATGATATCCGCTTGAGTAAAACCCTTTTTTATATCACCTTTTTTTAAATAATGGGTAGCTAGAATATTGCTATCCTGATGAATAAGCGGGGCATCTTTTTCCATAGCCCGCAAGGGATCAGATATTACTTCTAATTTTTCTACTTCCACCTCGATTAATCTAACTGCTTGAGATGCGGCTTCCTTACTTTCCGCAATAACAATGGCCAGGGCATCTCCCATATAACGCATTTTCTGGCCGATCCCCACCAGAACCGGTTGGTCCTTGATGATTAAACCAAAATTTTTAACTTGTGGAATATCATCAGCAGTAATAATCTTAACTACTCCCGGTAATTTTTCCGCTTTACTTGTGTCTATTCGGCGTAAATAGGCATGAGGATGAGTAGCTCTCTTGATTTTTAAATACAGCATATCATCAAAATAAATATCGTCAGGGTATACAGCTTTGCCGGTTACTTTATCTTGGGCGTCTACTTTGTAAATATTTTTACCTACATATCTTTTAGGCATCTTTTTCACCCCTTCCGTTATCTCTGTTCGATAATCTATTGGCCGCTAATTTAATAGCATCAATAATCTTTTGATAACCGGTACAACGGCAGAGATTTCCGGAGATACCCCGCTTAATCTCTTCTTCATCGGGATGGGGATTTTCTTCGAGTAGTTTTTTGGCAGCTAAAATCATCCCTGGGGTACAGAATCCGCATTGAACTGCCCCGGTCTCTATAAAAGCTTCTTGGATTAGATCTAAATGGTCGCCGCTTCCTATACCCTCGATAGTGGTAATAACTGCTCCATCAGCCTGAGGCGCTAAAATTAAACAGGAAACTACCAGTTCACCATTCATAATTACAGTACAAGCCCCGCACTCGCCTTTTCCGCATCCTTCTTTGGTCCCGGTAAGATGTAAATCATCTCTCAGAAGATCCAGCAAACGGGTTGAGGTAGTGGTATCTGTTTTTCTTTTTTTACCATTAATAGTTAGTTCTATTTTTAACTTACTCATTTATACAACCTCCACATGCTGAACCTATCTCTTCTAAGGCGTTAATCATTATCTCTTTAGCCACATCTTTACGATATTCTCTGGTTCCCCTGATATCATCAATAGGGGAAATTTTATCTTCTACTATCTGGCCTAATTCGGCAAAATCCAATTGATTAAAATTTTTTCCCGCCATCTTCTTTTTCACTTCTTTAATTTCAATCGGGGTTGGGGCAACAGAACCAAGGCAGGTTCTTACATCTTTAACGGTTTTATTATCTTTAGCCATCTCTACTACCAGAGCCAGGGTAATGGTAGCAATAATTAAAGCCTTTCTCTTGCCAATTTTAATCCAACAACCATAGGTCCTTTCAGACGGCAGGGGAAGAATTATCCGGGTTAATAATTGAGCTGGTTCTAAGACAGTTTTTTTGGGCCCGATAAAAAATTCTTCCGCTGAAATTAGCACTTCTTTCTGAACGGAGAGTATTTTGAATTGAGCATCATACGCCATTAAAGGGGCCAAGAGGTCACCGGCCGGTGAAGCATTAACAATATTTCCTCCGATTGTCCCTCTATTTCTTATCTGAGGAGAGCCGATATCCGCAGCTGCCTGATTTAAAACTGGAAAATATTTTTTGATATCTTGGGACTTTTCTAATTGGGCATGGGTGACCATCGCTCCAATTATCATTTGATTCTTATTTATTTTAATTTTTTTTAATTCTAAGATGTTTTTTAAATCTAGCCAAGCACTAATCTCATAGAGTCGATCATAATATTGAACCAACAGGTCAGTCCCCCCGGCAATTACTTTAATTTCTTTTCCATATCTGGATAAAATTTCCAATGCTTCCTCTATTTTCTGCGGAGCAAAATACTGACAGGGGTCGGTTCTTTGGTGCATAAATCCTCCACCTCCTAACTTTCAATTAAATAACTGTAATTTTTTA
>JAHIPR010000116.1 GCA_018903015.1 bacterium | reverse complement strand
TCCAAATTTTTATAGTGAACTCCCTCTCATTCTATTTATATTTTATTTGAGTTCTTTTTTAGTTGTAATTTGTATTTTTGCCTAACTGAAGATAAAAAATTTATATATTCATTGGTTTTGTAGTTAGGATAGGTATACTCACAAGGAACAAATGATTTATTTATAAATCTAAGAGTAATTTCAGCATATATCCCTTGATTAAGGTAAATTCTGGATGGTCCATTTTTAGTGCTGGCAAGAATATATTTATTTAGGGTAATATACCCCGGATCAAGATTTATTTTTCGTTTATGATGGGTTATATTTGTTTTGATATTTTTGTCTATATTATTATTTTCTAAACCATTGGTTATTATTTTAATTTCTGCAAGCTCATCTTGTCTAATCAGAGTAGAAAAGGAAAATAATTTTTGCATTAAATTTTCGCCAAATTCTTCTTCATAATAATCTGTATAATTAAAAGGCTGAGTAATGCTCTCGATATCAACTTCTCCAAATCTTTTAATTAATATCTCTTTGTATAGACTGAATAAATATTTATCCGAGGTAATCATACTTATTATAAGTTTGGCTAATTTTGGCAAAAATATCTTTCCCACAGTTTTGTATATTCCTATTAAATATTTTGTGTAGGATTAAAATTATATTTTAGAAGGTAATTATCAATAATTCCTTTATTAATATCAATTATTTCATTGTTATAATATGTTTCAATTTTAGTCGGGTATTCGGTTATAATTTTTAAAGCTTGGTCGGTTTCCCAAAAAAATTCTTCATCTTCAAATAATATTCCCTCAAATATTGTTTTATCTTCGGAAAGAATTTTTACCCAAGTTTTGTCACTTGCGATTAATTTTAGAATAGGTAATTTTTTAGCTAAAACACTATCCTGTGTAGAATATTCTGTATTAATAGCTTCTGCTTTCGATTTAATAAGTTCTTCAGTTAAAGCGCTTATATCGTTCGCTTTATTCTCGATATTTGTGCCAGTTTCGTTTCCGATTATAGGCGAAGGAAGCGGAAAGTTCTGGGCTTCTTTAAGAGAACGGCTTAATAATAATAATCCAACAAAGATTATAAGAACAAAGCTGGTTAAATAAACATACTTAATGGGAAAGAAAAACCTTTTTTTCTCAAAGATAGATCTATCTTTCGTTTTAAGGTAGATATTTTCTTCTTTAGTTTTTTTTAAACCAGACTTCTTTTTTTCTAAATTATGATAAGTTTGAATTATCTGATTAATATTTTCTTCATTTATACCCAGATATTTGCTATAATTTCTCAAATATCCAATAAGATAAGTTTTACCGGGAATTGCATCTACATTGCCTTCTTCAAGGGCTTGCAAATATTTTTTACGTATCTTTAAATCCTTCTCTACTTCAATTAAAGAAATTCCCCTTGCTTCCCTTCTTTCTTTTAAGAAATTTCCAATATCTTTCATTTGATTAAATTCTTCTCCTTTTTTGGAAATTGTATTATTTTTTATATTATATACCTAAAACATTCTATGGTCGAGCTATTCTTAATATTTTTTACTCTTTACCCTATTTCTTTTTCGTAAGGAACTCCATCTGCTGCCGGAGGGACAGCTCTACCCACTGCGCTGACAAGAACAAAAATTGCCAATAAGTAAGGAACCATATTGATAAATTGCACTGGAACAGCAGTGACACCCTGCAATCTGATAGCCAGAGCCTCCCCAAAACCAAATAAAAGCGCAGCTCCCGCAGTGCCCAGGGGAGTCCATTTTCCAAAAATCATCGCTGCCAAAGCAATAAATCCTCTACCCCCGCTCATTTCTTTGACAAAAAAATGGGCTTGCTCCAAAGACAAAAAAGAACCGGCTAATCCAGCAAGTGCCCCAGAGGTCATTACTGCTATATATCGCATTTTAACAATATTTACTCCCATAGTATCAGCGGCCTGAGGGTATTCTCCAACCGATCTTAATCTTAACCCAAAAGGTGTTTTAAATAAAATTAAGTGTGCCAATATAAAAATTATAATAGTCAAGTATACCAAGGGAGAATAATGAGCAAACATTACAATAAGATTTCTTACAAATGTTGAGCCTTCTCCTATACTTGGAAGAGGCAATCCCCAAATTGGTAAATTAGATTTAACCATAATTTGGGTTTCGCCAAATAAAAGCCAACTAAAAAATACAGTAATCCCACTGGCAAATAAATTAATAGCTACACCGCTTACTATCTGATTGGCTTTAAAAGTAATACAGGTAATGGCATGTATTAATCCCAGAAAAATGCCAACCAAAATTGCTGCCAAAACTCCCACCCAGGGATTTTGAGCAAAGTTAGTCACTGCAACTGCTGTAAAAGCACCGGTTAACATCATACCCTCTAATCCAATATTAACTACTCCTGACCTTTCTGAAAATACTCCTCCCAAGCCAGCCAAAGCTAAAGGGATAGCTACTCTGATAGATGAAGCTACAAACTGTGCGTTAAAAATATCACCAAACATTATACCACTTTCCTCCTTTGGCGAATTAATCTCTTCACTACTTCATCACTGATTACCACAAATATTACTATAACAGCTTGTAGTACCATAATAAGCTCCCGAGGGATTCTTCCTTCAGTAAAAATATTGACTATAGCTCCTCCGTAATTTAAAATACCGAATAAAATAGCAGCTAAGACTACCCCCAGGGGGTGATTCTTACCTAAAAGTGCCACAGCAATTCCGTTAAATCCTAATCCGGTGAAAAGTTCTTGTCTCCAGCGATATTTAAAACCCATCACCTCATTAGTTCCTACTAAACCGGCAAAAGCACCGCTTATCATCATAGCCAATATAATGTTTTTGGCTACACTGATTCCGCCATATTCAGCAGCTAAAGGGCTATAGCCGACTGCTCTTATTTCGTAGCCTAAATTTGTTTTCCATAAAATATAGTAAGCCAACACGGCTACACCTACAGCGATAAAAAAAGATATATTTACTTGATTATAAGAGGGGAAATCTATATTTAAGAACTTAAAAATATTATAAAGTCGAGGAAGCCGGGCAGCTTCAGCAATTTCACGGGTATGTGGAATCATCTGTTTTACGCCTGCTGCTACCATTGCTTCAGTTGGTGGTGCTTTAAATTTTAAAACAAGAAAAAAAGTTAAAGAGGCAGCTATCCAGTTCATCATAATAGTAACAATAACTTCATGTACCCCTGTTTTAGCTTTTAGTATTCCGGGAACAGCTGCCCATAGAGCGCCTCCAGCTGCAGCTGCAAGAATACATAGAGGAATAAGTATAAAGGAAGGAAGATTAGTAAAGGTAAATCCAACCCAGGTAGCAAGAAAAGTACCTATATACATTTGTCCTTCTCCGCCTATGTTAAATAGACCACAGCGGAAGGCGAAAGCGACTGTTAGCCCGGTAAATATTAAGGGAGTTGCCCTGAATAATACATTGCCCCAACCATCTCTGTTGCCAATAGCGTTGCTAAATAATGTTTTATAAACAAAAACTGGATCTTCACCGATTAACATAATAACAATTGCACCTACTAATAGGGCAAATATTACCGCAATTAAAGGAGTAATTTTTTCTAAAAGAATATAATAGTCAAATTTTATAATACTTTTCAAATTTATCTTCCTTCATAAACTACTTGACCTTTGATAATTTTTTATTTGCAGTAGAGCCAGTCATTAATAAACCTATTTCTTTTTCGTCTGTTTTCTTCGGATCTAAAACATCTACTATTTCGCCTTCATATATAACAGCAATGCGATCAGACAAAGATAAAATCTCTTCTAAATCAGCCGAAATGAGTAGGATTGCTTTTCCCTTATCCCTTTCATTTAATATTTGTTGGTGTACAAACTCAATAGAGCCTACATCTAATCCCCGAGTTGGTTGAGCGGCGATTAAAAGCTTTGGTTCTCCGTATAATTCACGGGCGACAATAACCTTCTGTTGGTTGCCTCCGGATAAAGATTTTAATAAATTATCTTTATCAGAAGGCCGTATATCAAAATCTTTGATTAAATTATCAGCATGGTTATTAATTGCGGTAAAGTTTAAGGCGAAACCTTTACTAAAAGGTGAACGATAATGGCTTCCTAAAATTAAATTTTCGGCAACCGTATAATTTGAAATAATTCCGCGTTGTCTCCTGTCTTCCGGGATGTGAGCAATTTTGTCTTCTCTAATACTTCGGGGAGAATAATTAGTGATATCCTGGTCATATAAAAACATTTTACCGTCTGATGCCGGACGAAGCCCGGTAATAACTTCTACTAACTCAGTCTGTCCATTTCCTTCTACGCCGGCAAATCCCAATATCTCTCCTTCCTTTATTTCAAAAGAAATGTTCTTTACTGCTGGCAATCCTTTGTTATTAAGCGCTTTTAATTTTTCTACTTTTAAAGCGGTCTTCCCAAGGCTAAGAGGTTTTTTTTCAATTTCAAAAATAACCTTTCTGCCTACCATCATACTGGCGATTTCCTCTTGATTGGTATCTTTGGTATTTTTTACTCCTACCATCTTACCTCTTCTCATTACAGTAACCCGGTCAGAGAGGTCCTTTACTTCATTCAATTTATGAGTAATAAAAATAATAGTTTTCCCTTGTTTTTTTAGCGATCTAAGTATTTCGAATAGCTCTTCAACTTCCTGGGGGGTTAATACTGCAGTGGGTTCATCCATCACCAAGATTTCTGCCCCTCGATAAAGGACTTTAATAATTTCTACTCTCTGCTGAATCCCCACAGAAATATTTTCGATTTTTGCTTTGGAGTCGATTTTAAAACCCATACTTTTAGATAATTCTTCAACCCTCTTAGTTGCATTTTCCATATCTATGAAAACATTATTTTTTATGGGTTCCATGCCCAAAATAATATTTTCCGTAACAGTTAAGGGCGGTACTAACATAAAATGTTGATGAACCATACCAATCTTTAAATTGATAGCAACCTTCGGATTGGCGATATTAACTTTTTCTCCATTTATAAAGATTTCACCAGAATCAGCTTGATACAGTCCATACAAGATGCTCATCAGGGTAGATTTGCCGGCTCCATTTTCGCCAACCAAAGCATGTATCTCTCCTTTGTAGACTGTAAAACTAACTTTATCGTTAGCAACTACAAGTGGGAATTGTTTGGTGATATTTTTCATCTCTAAAGCAATTTCAGGCAATGGATAAATCCTCCTTCGATAATTTACACTTAATCTTAATATATTGGAGGTATTCATCATTACTTGAATACCTCCAATATATATTAGAATACACTATTTAGTTACTTCAGTAGGGACAACAATTTCTCCGCTTATGATTTTAGCTTTTACTTCTTCAACCTTAGCTATCATTTCTGCAGATACAAGATCTTTATTGTACTTATCGATAGCATAACCGACTCCGGAATAGGTTATACCTCCAATGGTAACTGTTCTATCTAAACCAAATACTTCAATACCGCCCTTGAAAGTTCCTTCAACCGATGCTTTTATGGCAAGATATACTGAAACGTCAACTTGCTTTAACATACTGGTTAAGCCAAAGTTTTCTCCGGTTTCCGCGATATTTCCCATATAGTTCTGATTGGAGTCTACTCCGATTACAAATCTTTTTCTTTCTTTAGCTGCTTCGAATACTCCGGCACCGGTCAAACCAGAAGCATGATAGACTACCCATGCTCCGTTATCGTATTGTGACAAAGCTAACTCTTTCCCTTTTACCGGGTCAGCAAAAGCGATGGGAGTATCACCGGCATAAGCAGAAAGAATTTTGCATCCTGGGTAGACATAATGAACCCCGGCTATATAACCTGCTTCAAATCCATTAATAAGCGATATATCCATTCCACCCACAAATCCAACTGTATCTTTTCCATCTTCCTGTGCTTTCATACCAGCAATCATACCCACCAGGAAAGAACCGTGAGGTTCAGGAAACAACAGAGACATTACATTAGGCTTATCAGGGATAAATCCATCTACAATGGCAAATTTAGTATCAGGGAACTCATCAGCCACGGTAATTATGGCATCAGTAAATAAAAATCCTACTCCGATTATTACATCATAACCTATCATTGCTAAGTTTCTAAGATTTACTTCTCTATCCGCATCTACCCCTGGCTCTAATTCGATACGTTTAATGTCAAAATCAGCTGCTGCCCATGCCAAACCTCGGGATGCTGAATCATTAAATGATTTATCTCCTTTTCCACCAATATCAAACACCAAGCCAACTTTAAGTGGTTCTGCAGAAAAAACTGTCGAAGAAAGACATAAACCTAATATTATTACTAATATGACTACTCCTAATAGATTCTTTTTCATTTTCAAAATCTCCTTTCATTATTAAAAATACTTAAAATCCCAACTTTACCTTTACCCTGTTAAATACTTTTATTTAATAGGGTTTATTCGGTCAGAAAAATAGTTCATCTATCACCCCCCTTTTATTTAGTCGTTAGTGAATAGTCGTTAGTATATAGTAGCAACACGGCGTGC
>JAHIPR010000009.1 GCA_018903015.1 bacterium | reverse complement strand
AATTCCTTTTTCTGCTCAGTAGAAAGTACAAACTTTCTCCAGGTTCGAGTGGAAGGAATATATTTAATTAATAAGAAAAACCCTATTACGGATACACACAGGGCAATCAAGATAGAATAAGTCGCCTGCATAATATTCCCAAAAGTAAGAAATATACTGGCTAAAATAGCTGCAATTCCGCCTATTCCAGCCAGACCGAACCCGGGAATAAAAAATATTTCTGCCAAAAGCAAAAGAAGACCGATTACAAATAGGATAATTGTTTCAAATCCTGCTAAGCCGACAATTATATGTCCTCCAAAAAATAAAGACAGAGAAATTATTCCTATTGACCCTGCAATCCCCCAACCTAAAGTCCAAAATTCAATTATTAGTCCTAAAAAACCTATGGACAATAATAGTGGACTTACTACAGGATTGGTAACAAATCGGCTTATATTCTCTGCCCAATTTGGATAAATATATACTATTTTAGCATCTTTGAGATTTAGAAAATTTAATACTTCTTCAATATTTGAATAAATACCATCTACAAAATTTAATTTTATAGCTTGTTCTGCATTTAAAGTTAATATTTTATCTTTTTCTATTATACCATTAATTTCTACATCTTTGTCAACCATGGCAGCTGCTATATCTTCCGAACGCCCTCTACTTAAAGCAGTAGAAGTAAATTCGGCCCTTAAGGCTGAAATATTTTTTTCATCTGCCGGCCTTGGTTCCGCTGCACCGATACTGGCACTTTTATCTATTAGAATATATTCTGCAGATAGAGCAATTAGGGCTCCTGCAGACCATGCTCTATTTTTGACATAGGCTACGCTTGGTATATTCAGGCTCATTATTTTATCTCTTATCTGGGTAGCGGCATCAACCCTTCCTCCGAAGGTGTCAATTTCTAAAATAACCGCTTTTGCCTTGTTTAATACCGCTTCCTCTAAAGCCCGCTTTACATAAGAAGATAAACCCAAGTCAATTGTTCCTTTAATGGATACTAAATATACTTCATCTGTTTCGTTTGCGAAAGTAATTAGAGTAATTAAACTAAAAATTACAAATAGAGTTATCATGATAAGAAATATTTTGCACTTTTTATTTAAATTATATTTTATTATCAAATAATTTACACTCCTAGATTAGTTGTTAGTGAATAGCATTAGTTAGCGTACAGCGTTTAGCGTATAGCTGCGGGCTACAAGTGTAAGTAAAATGCATGCAATTAATCAATTAAATTAGTCGTTAGTTTAAAATACAATATACAAGATAAACTAATTAAATAGTTTAATTCTAATAATTTATTGACCAATTAACAAAGTCACCAATCAACAAATCGAGATATATATTTAAATTAAAAATTATAAAAACAAAGAAAGACTCAAAATACTTACCAAGGCAAGTCTGAGTCTTTCGTTCTTAACATTAATTTTTTGAATTATCCAGTAAATCCCGTACCATCTTATTAACTATTTTCCCATCAGTTTTCCCCTTTAATTGGGGCATAATTTCTCTCATGGCGGGACCTATGTCTTGTAGGCCTTTAAATTCAAATTTTATCATAGTTTCTTTTACTATTTTCTCTACTTCTTCCTCAGATAATTGTTCGGGAAGATATTCTTTTATTATTTTAATCTCTTTTTTTGCCTTATCAGCAAGTTCTGGTCTTTGACCCTTGATAAAAAGATCTAAAGATTCTTCTAACTTTTTTAAATGGTTGGATATTATTCCAATAATTT
Source organism: bacterium (assembly GCA_018903015.1). Next base: position 1,060 of record JAHIPR010000009.1, on the reverse strand, counting down.
CATCTTCGGTTAGTTTATCTTTTTTCGATATTTCAGCGTTTTTAATTGCTGCCCTAATCAATCGTAAAGTCGATAATTTTAATTTTTCGTTCTCCTTTAATGCCACTTTCGTATCATTAAAAATAACTTCTTCTAACGATAGCTGCTTTGACATCTAAAATCTACCTCTTTTTTTTTAGTTTTCTCTGAGCAGCAAGCGCTTTCTTTTTCCTTCTCACACTTGGTTTCTCATAAAATTCATGACGCCGAAGATCGGATATTATACCACTCTTCTGGCATTCCTTTTTAAACCTCCTAAGTGCGTGATCCATTTCTTCATTATCTTTAACTTTTATTTTGGCCATATTTACACCTCCCATCTCTTACATATTAGGCTTAACAAAATGATAGTGTTATGGGTAAAATTGTAATAGTATCATTCTGTTTATCGAATATGATTATAAACATCAAATTTGAATTATTATTTAACTATCTAAACAAATATCTTTCATATTATATAATACAAATATAAATTTATCAAGAAATTCGTCAATTAGATTTAGGCTATCGTCAATTAGTTAATTGGTTAAAATAAAACTCCTATATTATTATATTAACTAAGCCTTATGTCAAGTCTTTTTGCTAACAACTTTTTTTAATAATATTTTTTATCTATCTTTTATTTTAAAAATTCCCTATTTTGTTTTTCCTATCTTCTTTTTACCCTAGTACCTTTCTTTCTCTTTACGCGATGCGCGGTATGTAATATGCAATACGATATACGAATTAATTTGACAAAACCAGCTTACAATATTATATTATATACAATCAATCATATTAGTCGTTAGTGAACAAAGCTAGCGTAGAGCGTATACATTTGGTTATATAGTTAGCTGGTTACTTGGTTATTTGGTTAAGAAAACAGAAGATAGAAATAGGGCTACGATGATGCATCGTTCCCACAGGTAATAGAGGACAAAGAAAGACAGATTCCCGTTCCCCGATCAGGTCGAGGACAGGCTTCATGGGAATGAGATAAAAGCATAAGGATAATAAATGTAGGAAATTAGTTAACTAGTTT
>JAHIPR010000115.1 GCA_018903015.1 bacterium | reverse complement strand
GTGATCTACAAAATATTTTCTCATAATAAGAATACCGGTTAGTTCCCCGTGTGCTCCCGCAGCCGGAGCCATAGTGTATTCATCCATACCAGTTATTTCACAGAGTAATTTATTTAAGTTATAGGCAATCTCTAAACAACCCTGTACCGTTTCTTCGGGGGCAAAAGGGTGGGCATAGATAAAATTACTTAGCGAGGCCAACTTTTCATTAATTTTGGGGTTATATTTCATGGTACACGAACCTAAGGGGTAGAATCCGTCATCAAGTCCGTAATTTAATTTAGAAAGTTTTGTAAAGTGCCTTACAACATCCACTTCCGATACTTCACTAAGTATTTTTTTATCTTTACTAATAACATATTCAGGTAAACATTCTTCAATCTTAATATCGTCAAATAAATCTTGAGGTAGCGAATAACCATCTCTACCTTTTACGCTTTTTTCAAATATTAATTTCATATTTTCTCCTCCTTATTCCGAAAGAATCTTAGCAGCATTATTTAAATTGTCCCTACTTAATGTTTCAGTTACTGCAAAGAATAAAACATTTTTTAGATTATCCGCCTGATAAAATTCACAAATCTTAAGAGGAGGAATAAAATTATTTTCTAATAATTTTTTGTTTACAGTAGATATATCTTCTTTGCTCTTCAGTAAAAATTCATTGTAGAAGGGATAATTAAATACTTTTTCAAATTTACCGGATTTTAATAGTAAATTTTCTAAATAATGAGCAGATTTAGCATTAAGAAGAGAAATTTGATAAAGACCCTCAGTGCCCATTAAAGAAAGGAAAATATTAGCAGCGAGAACATTTAAATTGTGGTTAGTACAGATATTAGAAGTTGCTTTTTCCCTCCTTATATCTTGTTCTCGAGCCCGCAAAGTCATTACAAAAACTCGTTTCCCATCAACATCTACTGTTTCACCTACAATTCTTCCAGGAATCTGTCTGGTATACTGTTTCCTGGTTCCTAAATAAGCATTATAAGGACCTCCATAATTCAAATCCATTCCAAATGATTGGGCATTACCAGCCACGATATCAGCCCCTATATCTCCGGGAGATTTTAAAATTCCCAAAGACATACTTTCCACAATTACATTAATTAACAGTACACTTTTAGAATGCACTATTTCGGAAATTTTTGCCATATCCTCTATGCCACCAAAGAAATTAGGACTTTGAATAATTACAGAGGCCACATCTTCCTCAATTAAGATTTTTAATTTTTCCATATTAACTAAACCGTTTTTATAAGGTAAATCAATAATTTCTGTTTCATGAGGAGCCAAATAGGTTTTAACTGTTTCTCGGTAATGAGGATGAAGCAAATTCGATACAATAATTTTATTTTTATGAGTTAATCTTAGGGACATCAAAGCTGCTTCAGCAGTTGCTGAGGCACCATCATACATAGAGGGGATTATTACCTCCATCTTGGTAAGCCGGGAAATATAGCTCTGGTATTCGAATATAGATTGCAAGGTTCCTTGACTCAATTCAGGTTGATAGGGTGTATAGCAGGTCCAGAACTCTTCTCTTTGTAGAAGAAATTTTACCGTTTCCGGGATGAAGTGTCGGTAAGAACCAGCACCCAACAAAGGTTTCATTGAGTAAAAATCAGCGTTTTTCTTAGCGATATGAAAAATTTTATCTTCTAATTCGCTTTCTGACATTGCTTCCGGAATATTTAATTTATCTTTTAATCGGAGGTTTTGAGGAATACTTTCAATTAAGTCTTCAAAAGAAGAAACACCAATTTCTTTCAGCATTTCATTTTTCTGCTCTTCAGTTGTGGGAATGTATCTCATATTTATTACACCTCTATTCTTTTCTGTATTCAGAATATTCTTGGGCACTCATCAGGTTTTTTAATTCATCCTTGTTTTCTATCTTTATTTTGGCAATCCAACCTTCTCCGTAAGGATCTTTGTTGATAATAGAAGCATCCTCAATAACTTTTGTGTTTGCCTCGATTACTTCACCGGTTATCGGAGTTTTTATATCAGATACGGCTTTTACTGATTCAATAGTAGTAAGTGTTTCATCTAGTTTTATTTTTTTCCCTTTTTCAATTTTTTCCAGGTAAACAATATCTCCTAACTGATTCTGAGCATAATCGGTAATTCCCATTGTTCCAATGTCACCATCTATCTTTAACCACTCATCACTTTTGGTATAATATAAATTCTCAATCACTTTATTAGTCATTTAATATCTTTCCTCCATTCATTTTATTATTTAATAATTTTAATTAAATTTCATTTTAATACTGCTTTCAAATTACTTTCAGTCCCACCTCCTTATTAATTAGTAGAGTATAGCGTATAGCGTTTAGCGTATACTTTTGGACTAGCAAGATACAAGTGTTTATAATTTACTAATTAAATTTAATTTAATAATTTGCAATTTACCCGATTAATTCTAATCTGATTCCCTCTTTTCAAACTATGCGCTCTACGCTAAACGCTATACGCTAGTTTGCACGAGATACGAATTAATCTAGAACAATCCCACTGTATTCCCATTCTCATCAATATCTACTTTGGTAGATGCCGGAACAGAAGGTAATCCTGGCATAGTCATCATGGTTCCCAAAAGAGGGTAGAGGAAACCTGCTCCAACGGATGCCCTGACATCTCTTACTGGTATACGAAAATTACGAGGTCTGCCTTTTGTGGAAGGCTCATGAGATAAAGAAAGGTGAGTCTTGGCCATACAGATGGGGAGTTTATTAAAACCTACTTCGGTAAATAATTTAATCTTCTTTTCAGCCAGAGGAGCATAATCAATTCCATCTGCACCGTAGATTTGAGTAGCGATAGTCTCAATCTTTTCTTTGATAGATAAATCCAAGGGATAGAGGTGGTGAAAATGATTAGGCTTTTTGGTAGCTTCCACTACGGCTTCGGCCAATTCAATTCCTCCTTCTCCTCCTTTGGCCCAGACTTCATGAGTGACAGCAGCGATTGCTCCGGCAGCCAAAGACTTCTCTTTAATCAGCTCAATCTCGGCTGGGGTATCAGTGGGGAAGCGATTGATAACTACTATCGGGGGGATACCGTGCAAGAGGACATTTTCTATGTGTTTCTCTAGGTTTTCACACCCTTTAGCCACTGATTCTAAATCTTCTTTGGCCAAAGTTTCCTGGTCTAAAGGTTTGCCGGCTACTACTTTTATGGCCCCGCCGTGCATCTTTAATGCTCTGATTGTACATACTACTACTGCTGAATCTACTTTCAAACCACTGGTACGGCACTTGATATTACACATCTTCTCAAAGCCCATATCTGCTCCAAAACCGGATTCGGTCACTACATAATCAGCCAGTTTGCAGGCGATCAGATCAGCCAAAACTGAATTGTTTCCATGAGCGATATTGGCAAAGGGACCGCAGTGCATCAGGCAGGGTCCGTGTTCTAAAGTTTGAATGAGGTTAGGTTTTAAGGCATCTTTTAGGAGAACAGTCATAGCTCCGGCGGCTTTTAGGTCTTCGGCGGTTACTGGTTTACCATCTGTAGTATAGGCTGCCGTCATTCGACCCAATCGAGCTCGAAGATCAAAGACATCGGTAGCCAAAGAGAGGATAGCCATAACCTCAGAAGCCACGGTAATATCATAGCCGGTCTCCCGGGGGATACCGTTAACCTTTCCTCCTAAGCCGATGATGATTTGACGTAGGGCTCTATCTGAGATGTCCACTACCCGGTTGATATTGATGTTATGGATATCTATAGCTAATTTATTACCCTTTTGCAGATGAGTGTCCAACATAGCACAGAGTAGGTTATTGGCTGCTCCTACCGCATGAATATCTCCAGTAAAATGAAGGTTTAGGTCTTCCATGGGGACTACCTGGGAATATCCTCCTCCCGCTGCCCCTCCTTTAATCCCGAAGACTGGCCCCATCGAGGGTTCACGCAGGGTATTTATTACTTTTTTACCGATCTTAGCCAGACCTTGGCCTAAGCCGATAGAGGTTACCGTCTTACCTTCTCCTAAAGGGGTAGGGGTAATAGCAGTTACTACGATGTATTTTGCTTGAGGACGGTCTTGTAGTCTCTTTAGGATATCCGGAGAGACTTTGGCTTTGTATTTACCATAAAGGTCTAATTCATCTTCCCTTATTCCGATAGATGCAGCAATTTCAGTGATAGGTTTTAGTTTAGCTTCTTGAGCAATTTGTAGATCTGATTTCATTTTGGTGCCTCCTTAGTTTTTTGTTATTTTAGTTAAAATAAAAAAGACAGAATAGAAATATTCAAAGAATATTCCTGCTCTGTCTTTGTACCTGAGAGATTTTTTCCACCGATGACTGATGGAAAATTACCCCTTCGGTGTTTATTAAAAAACTTTCCAGAGTTCTGTCCAGTAAGGGTCCTTTTGCCTGAGAGTTTAAATGTAACATACATCGTGCCCCTTCGGCTCCTTTTCTGTAAAAGAAAAGACTTCTCCCCCTACCTTCATACAGATTAATGTATTCAATTAGGAGAAAGATTTTTATTATTCACTGTTTATTAATATAATATTATTATATCTTTGGCTAAACTGCAAATAAATTTATATCTATTATACTGTTACTGTGTGAACATTTAAAAATCCTTCTTTTTTTAAAAAATAATTTAAAAATATTAAATAAGTATGGTTACAAATTAAAGATATGTTATAATTATTACTGTGAATAAATTATTGATAGTAAATTGTTGAATATTTATAAAATATTTCATAGAAACCGAAAAGCGTAAACTGGAGGGATTTGTTTGAAAAAAGAAAAAAGGAAAGAATGGATTGCAATTTTAGATTTTGGTTCACAATATACCCAATTAATTGCCAGACGAATAAGAGAAGCTAAGGTTTACTCGGAAATACTTCCTTATTATATTAACTTGGATAAAATACGACAGGATCCACCTAAAGGGATTATCCTCTCTGGGGGACCAGCAAGCGTATACGAAGATCAAGCACCAGTGTGTGGTAAAAAGATATTTGAATTAGACATACCTATATTAGGAATTTGTTATGGCGCTCAACTAATCGCCCAAATTTCAGGAGGGAAAGTGGCAAAAACATCTCAGGCAGAATATGGCAGGGTTAAGGTTATTTTGGATAATAGAGAAGATATTTTTTATGGATTTTCTAATAATACCACCTGTTGGATGAGTCATCAAGATTTAGTAGAAGATCTTCCTCTAAATTTTAAAGCCATCGCCCATAGCGAAAATACCAAAGTTGCAGCCATGGTAAATAGAGAGAAGAAAATTTATGGAATCCAATTTCATCCTGAAGTTACCCATACTCCTTTAGGAAAAAAGATATTTGAGAATTTTCTGTATAAGATATGCCAGTGTAAGCCTAGTTGGAATCTGAAGTCATTCATCGAACAATCTGTAAAGGGGATTAAAGAAAAAGTAGGCAAAGGTAGGGTAGTAGCTGGCGTAAGTGGAGGGATAGATTCATTGGTGGCAGCAGTATTAACCCACAAGGCTATTGGCAATCAGCTATATTGTATTTTCATTAATAATGGCCTATTAAGAAAGGGAGAAGCAGAAGAAGTACAAAAAAG
>JAHIPR010000114.1 GCA_018903015.1 bacterium | reverse complement strand
CTCTTCCAGGGCATAGCCAAAGAGTTTAGTAAAACGGGGATTTATGTTTAATATAGTACCCTTCTCATCCATATATACTATAGCCTCAGGACTACTTCTGAATAGACTGGCAAATTCTTGCTGACTTTCACGTAAGACCTCTTCGGCTTTTTTACGTTCGATGGCAGTAGCCACCTGAGAGGAGACGAATTCTAAAAGCCCGATATCTTTTTCAGAATAAAGTTCAGGGTTGGTATAGCTTTGTACTACTATAGCCCCGATTACTCTATCTTCTACCTTGAGGGGGACTCCTAACCAGACCTTACGTAACGTGCCAAACCATTCTTTAAATTCCATCATAAACTTTTTCTCTTTAACCATTTCTCGATTAACAAAAATTGATTTACCTGTCTTTATGACCTGAGCAACCAAAGAATTATGGTTAATAGTTCTTGGAAGATGGATAGGCTTGGTATTATCAATATTATAAGGGAAGAATATTTTATCTTCTTTCTTATCTACCAGAGCGATATAGAAGTTAGTGGTGTCGATGATGCTGCCTAACTCCTGATGGATTAGGGGATAGAGCTGGCCAAGGGAGATGGCAGAATTGGTAGCTTTGGAGATATTGTATAAGACCTGATGGAGCTGTTCATCTTGCTTGCGTTCGGTGATATCTCGATATAATATAATCCTTCCTATAGATTGTCCCTCAATATTAACTGAGGTACCAGAAATGGATACCTGGAATAAAGTTCCATCTTTTTTCTTTCTGATAGTTTCATAATTAAAGTAATCACTAGATAAAGCTTTTTTATATAAATACTTAGCTTCTTCTATCTTTTCAGGGGGGTGAATCATCCCATTATTTATATTTCTACCTTTAACTTCCTCTGAAGTATAACCAAACAATTCGGTAAAACGAGGATTCATATCTATAATATTACTTTTATTATCAATATAGACCATAGCCTCGGGACTGCTGTTAAATAGACTAACAAATTCCTGCTGACTTTCACGTAAGGCCTCTTCTGCTTTTTTACGCTCGGTTATATCCCTATATAAAGCGATAGTTCCCTTAGGTTGACCATCAATTATGACCGGAGAAGCAGATATGACTACATAGATTAAAGTACCGTCTTTTTTCTTTCTAACGGTTTCATATTCAGAAATACCTTTAAAGGTTAATCCATTCTTAGTTAATCTTTCTCCTTCGTCTATCTTATTTTCGGGATAAATTATCCCTTCATCAATATTTCTGCCTCTTATCTCTTTTAAGGTGTAACCAAATGTTTTGGTAAAGTAAGGATTTATATTTAAAATGCGACCATCCTCATCATGATATAAGGCCGCAATAGGGCTACTATTAAAGAGACTGGCAAACATTTTTCTGGCTTTTCTTAACTTTTTTTCTGCTTCCTTGCGCCTGGTGATATCACGAACATAAGCTATAAGTCTGGGTTTCCCTCCGATACGGACAATTTTGGTGGCAATTTCTGTAGGGAAGATAGTGCCATCTTTCTTTTTGCTTATCCGAGGTACGAAAATACCATGTGTACTTTCCTTATCTGTGATAACTTTTGGTAATTTTTCTGAAAACTCTTCGGGGACTAAGTCAGCTATTGTTAAGCCAATCATCTCTTCTTTAGCATATCCAAACATCTTTGCCCCAGCAGTGTTACATTCAAGTACGCGGCCTTCTACTGTCTCTATATGAATGCAGTCAGTAGCCATTTCTACCAGAATTCGATATTTTTCCTCATTATCAGTTAATGCTTTTTCTATCTGCTGATGCCTAATTTCTGATTTTTCCAATTCGGTAATTTGCCGTTGTAATTTCATTAATTCTTCTATTAACTGCTCTTTAGTTTTTTCATTTTCTTCCATATATTCCACTTTATCCTTTTAGAACTTAGAGTTTTTAGCCCTCTTCTTATCCCCATATAGAATTATGTAATTAGCAGATTTTATTGATATACTACTATAGTATAGTATGATTATCTCCCAAAAACTAAGGCCTTTAAGCTATTGAGGTCAAACATAAAATATATTTGATAAATTAATTTAAATATAAATGGTCTTACTTATAAAAACTATATATATAAATAGCTAAGACAAAAAAGAAGATGATCAGTAAAGCTAGGAACAGAGAACCCCCCCTGTCACCTAAAGGATGACCAATAAAAAGCTGATTCGGTAAAATCAGACTAACTTCTTTTATTTTCTTAAATCTTCCGAACGATCAAAAGGAATCCGATAGGTTTGCAGAATCTCCTGATGCGTATTCTCTGCCTTTTCCCGGTCAATCACAATTTGTTGACCCCATTTATCTTCAAATATAATATAAGGATCCAGGCTGTTTTCAACTTTTTTTATCAGCTCGCTTAAATTCCATATCTTTTCGCCATTCACTTTATCTACCACCCAGCTATTCACATTTTGATAGCCTTCATTCACATTAGCGGCCAGAGTTTTTAATAAGACGACCACTTGTTGATCTTCCTTTTCGGGAATATTACTATTAAGTAAAGGATAAATTAATTCCTTGGGTGCAGACTGATACCACTGTGAACCCCAGATATCCAGTAAATTTTTACTTAAAGGGCAAAAAATCAGACCGCCATAAATATAATAAGAAGGCAATGTTTCATATTCTTCCATGGGAACAAGTTGATCCTTTTTTAAAGAACGGGAGAGGTTCAAATCGAGGGATATTTTTTTACCTTCTCTTAAAATTTCCATCTGAATCTTCTCTCCAATCTGCTTTTGCTGAATGACATAAGTCAACTGGGTCCGTTCATTGGTACGGAACTCTATGGTTCCATCATTACCAATCGCATAATCTCCGATGGAAAGTAAAATATCGCCGGCCTGTAAATATTCATCTGCCGGAGATCCGGGGATGATCTGATTGATCAGAACACCGCTTAGTCCTTCCTCCAT
>JAHIPR010000113.1 GCA_018903015.1 bacterium | reverse complement strand
CTCGATACTGATATGGGGTTTGCTAAAGCGTATCATTATAGTTATAATTATAAAGAATTTAGGTAAAAGGAGAGAATGAAAATTAAGACTATTATCTTTGATTTAGATGATACTTTGATTAAAACTTCCAAGTTATACAACCAGGCGAGAGAAGAATTTTCCTTGCTCATGGAAAATTCCGGTTTTAAAAAGGAAGAGGCATTAGCAAAGCTTGATGAGATTGACATCAAAAATATTCATCAACACGGAACATAAGTTAGATAAAAAAGATACCTGGATAGTAGGTAATAGTGTTCGTTCAGATCTGAATCCTGGTTTAAAATTAGGTGTAAATTGTATCCTAATTCCTTACTTAAGCTGGAAATTTGAGGAAGAAGAGCCTCTATCAGCAAATTATTTACAGTTAGATTCCTTAGAAGAGGTATTAAATTATCTTTAGGTGAAAAAATTACAAATTGATAAGAAAATTAAAATATCCGAGATATTTAAATATAAAAGAAGAAGAATTTGATAGACGGATTGAGAAGGCTTATAAATTACTCTCTTCTTGTGAGGTATGTCCTCATAAATGCGGGGTGAACCGTTTAGAAGGAGAAAGGGGTTTCTGCCGTTCAGATGAAGAGGTGATAGTCTCCAGTTATAATACTCACTTTGGGGAAGAACCGCCCCTGGTGGGTAACTTCGGTTCTGGCACCATATTTTTTACCAACTGTAATTTAAAGTGTGTTTATTGTCAGAATTATCCCATAAGCCAGTTAGGAAATGGCAATAAAGTTACCTTACAAGAATTAGCTAAAATTATGCTTGCTTTACAAAAGAGAAAATGTCATAATATCAATTTGGTTACTCCGACCCATTTTGTACCCCAGATATTAAAGAGTCTTAAATTGGCTATTAAAATGGGTTTATGCATTCCCATAGTCTATAATACCAGTGGTTATGATTCTGTAAATACTTTGAAATTACTTGATAGTGTCGTAGATATATATCTCCCTGATGCCAGATATGCTGATAACGAGAAAGCCATAAAATATTCATCTGCTTCTGATTATTTTGAAATAATGAAGAAGGCGTTGAAGGAGATGCACCGGCAGGTGGGAGATCTGGCATTAGACGAGACCGGGGTAGCTCGTTCGGGATTAATTGTCCGACATTTAGTTTTGCCTGAGGGCTTAAGTGGGACCAGAAAGATTATGCGTTTTATCGCCCGGGAGATTTCTCCTCATACCTATATAAGCTTGATGGCACAATATTTTCCGGCTTACCAGGCTGGCCAATTTCCTCTCCTATCCAGAAGGATAAATAGGGAAGAATATAGAGAGGCCTTACGGGCTTTTAAGGAAGAGGGATTAGAAAATGGCTGGTTTCAGAAAGATATATAAAGTTGTGAATGTCGTATTGTAATTATTTTAAAGAGAAAGAAAAGAGAAAATATGAAAGGGATTCAAGCAGAAATTTATTTATTAATAATAGTAATTATATGGGGCTCTACCTTTGCCTTGATTAAAGGGGTTATTAATTCAATCACCCCTTATACTTTTTTAACTTACCGATTTTTATTGGCTGCCCTGATTTTAATATTAATATTCTGGAAGAGGATGAAAGAAATCAATATAATGATTTTAAAGAAGGGCTCTTTAATTGGGGTTTTCCTCTTTTTAGGTTATGCCCTTCAGACTGTGGGGCTAAAGTACACTACAGCAACCAAAGCCGGTTTTATTACCGGTTTTTCTGTAGTTTTAGTTCCCATTATTTCCCATCTTTTCATCAAGGAGAAAGTCAGTCGAAATTCAGTTATAGGAGTAATTTTAGCATTTATCGGTTTATGGTTTCTAAATTACAACAGCAGCTTTAATTTTAATTTAGGGGATTTTTTAGTTTTATTATGTGCTTTTTCCTTTGCAATGCACATTATATCGGTGGGGTTATTTAGTAAAAAGTTAGATTATGTTCTTTTGGCGATTACTCAAATAACGGTAGTTTTCGTATTATCTTTATTAATGGCTTTAATTTTTGAAAGACCAGCTATCCATCTTTCCTATTCATCTGATATATGGTGGTCGATTGTGATAACCGGAATATTTGCTACCGCTCTGGCTTTCTATATGCAAAATAGATTTCAAAGATATTCCACTGCCACTAAAACCGCTATTATTTTTTCCGGGGAACCGATATTTGCAGCGATGTTTGCCTACTTCCTCTTAGGAGAGAAAGTAGGTGTTATTGCCTGGGCAGGAGGATTGTTGATAATCTTTGGTATGACCATATCTCAAAGGAAAAAAAAGATATAATCTTTTATTTTTTTATTTCTTCTATCAGGTCTTTCACTTCTTCAAGTTTTTTAGGGATTGTTTTAGGCATACCTTCTTTTCTGATATATACTTTTTCCCAGAAAGGTTTAGAAAGTTCACTATATTCTTTCGAGTATTTATCCAGATGTTCTGCGCACTTGGTTAATATTGTATGAGCGTTGCCGTGTGTAGG
>JAHIPR010000112.1 GCA_018903015.1 bacterium | reverse complement strand
GTGCCTGTATGGTTACATCCAGAGCGGTCGTCGGCTCGTCAGCAATAACTAAAGCAGGATCACAGGATAATGCAATAGCAATAATAATTCTTTGCTTCATCCCTCCGGAGAGTTCATGGGGATATTGGTAAAATACTTTTTTAGGGAGAGGGATTCCCATCAATCGCATTAACTCAACGGCTTTCTTTTTGGCTTCTTTATAGTGCAATTTTTCATGAACCTGAATAGCCTCAATTATTTGATCTCCAACTCGATATACTGGATCCAAAGAGGTCATAGGATCTTGGGAAATTAAGGATATTTTGGCTCCTCTAATTTTTTGCATTTCTTTTTCCGATTTATTCAATAAGTCTTCATTATCAAAAATAATACTTCCATTAATGATTTCTCCTCCAGAATATGAAATCAACTTGATTACGCTTTTTGCCGTAATTGATTTTCCACAGCCAGTTTCTCCCACCAAACCCAATACTTCCCCCTTTTCTAATTGAAAATTAATTCCATTAAGGGGTTCGACTGGTCCGTCGAGAGAATAAAATCTTAATTTTAAACCATTTACTTCAAGTAATGACATAAATTGATTACTCCTTCATTTTTATATCCATAATATCCCTTAAACCATCCCCCAATAAATTAAATCCTAATACGGTAATAATGGTAGCAATTCCCGGGAATATAGCTAACCAGGGGGCAAGAAACAAATAAGTTCTCCCATTGCTTAACATTGAACCCCAACTAGGTGTTGGAGGCTGGGCTCCCATGCCTAGAAAGCTTAAAGTTGCCTCTAAAACAATGGCGCTTCCCATACCCAAAGTAGCAGCAACCACTACAGGAATAACCGCATTAGGTAAAAGATGTTTCCAAAGGATGGTGGAATCATTGGCTCCTAATGAACGAGTAACCTCGATATAAAGTTCATTTTTTAAAGAAAGTATTTGTCCCCTGATTAAACGGGCATATTGCACCCAGTAAGACAGTGCAATAGCAATAATTACACTATTCAGACTAGCTCCAATAATAGCGACAATAACCAATGAAAGAAGGATTGTAGGGAAAGCCCACATCACATCCATAAGCACAACCAATATTTGATCAAGGAATCCCCCATAATAGGCTGATATTGAACCAATAATTATTCCAATCAGTACCGAGATTCCAGTGGAAAGGATTCCTACTTTCAAAGATATACGCGCTCCATAGACGATTCGGCTAAAAATACACCGTCCAAATTCATCGGTACCAAGCAGAAAATCAGATGAAGGTGATTGATTCTTCAAGGAAAGATTTTGCTCCCGATAAGAATGAGGAGCGATAAAATCGGCAAAAATTCCAGTAAAAATCAAGATCAATATAATTATCAAGCCGATAATAGCCATTTTATTCTTCTTAAACTTCAAGAACATAATCCTACTTTTATTTCGCGGTATATATTGCTTTTCTTCGTGTGATTTAAATTTCATCTTCCTTCTCCCTATATTTTGCATAAATATCTTCTGAATAATACTTCAATAAATATATCAATTATAGCGGATTCGTGGATCAGCATATGCATAAAGAACATCTGCAATTAAATTTCCCAACATAACTGTAAAAACCAAAAGGAGCAAAACTCCCTGAATGACCGGATAATCTCGTCGAAAAAGTGAATCAGTAAGAAGCCTTCCTAATCCAGGTCGATTAAATACAATCTCTATCGTCACCGCTCCTCCGATAATCCAACCTAAACGTAAACCTAATAAAGTAATGATAGGAATTAAGGCATTTCGAAAGATATGTTTAATAATAACTTGGAAATTGGATATTCCTTTGGCACGTACAATGGCAATATAATCTTTTTGGGCAATCTCCAGCATACTGGCTCTGGTGACTCTTGCTATTAAACCTGCACCAGCTAAACCTAAAGTAAAAGCAGGAAGAATTAAACTCTTAAGATCTCCATATCCACTAATAGGAAACCAACCCAAATTAACTGAAAATATAAGCATTAACATAAGACCCAGCCAGAATGTTGGTACAGTTACCCCTAATAAAGCAAGTATCATGCCCATATAATCTACAATGGTATTTTGTTTTATCGCCGATACTGCTCCTAAAAGAACTCCTAAAATAAAGGAAATTAAAAATGATACCACACCTAAAACAACAGTATTGGGTAACTTTAATAATAAAAGTTCAGAAACACTTCGTTGTTCAGTAATAGAAACACCCAGGTTTCCTTTAAATACATTGGTCAACCATATAATAT
>JAHIPR010000111.1 GCA_018903015.1 bacterium | reverse complement strand
GGTTCTTGATAAAGAAAGAGAAGAATAAATGTTATATGTCTATATTATAATTATTTCTATTATAATAGGAATGCTTCGTAATGGTAAGTTAAGCAGTTTGAGCCAGATTTCGCTAAAGAGAATAGAATTGATAGTATTAGCCTGTTTAATTCAGGCTGGATTAACCTTTTTGGGGCCAAAAAAAGTAAAATTTGTTCTTGATTACAGTTCTTATATGATAATTTTCTCTTATATTATTCTTCTGTTGGCAGTCTGGTATAATAAAAAGTTAAAAGGAATGAAAATTATCTCCCTGGGAATAATCTTTAATTTTATAGTTATTGTAGCTAATGGCGGCCATATGCCGGTATTATTGAGTAGTTTATATAAAGCAGGATTAAATGATTTTGCCCTCGTATTAAAAGAAGGTACTTATGTTACTCATACTCTGATAACTGAAAAGACCTTATTTAGATTTTTAACTGATGTTATTCCATTGTCTCCCCCTTTCCCTGATCCTTCAGTGGTAAGTGCGGGAGATTTTTTAATGTTTTATGGGGTGTTCAGTTTATTTCAAAATGCAATGTTGAAGAAAGAACTGAATCCAGAAACCTAATTAGTATCGAGTATCGAGTATATAGCATATAGCAAAAAAATAAAAATTAGAAATCAAAATATATATATATCGTATAGGGTTTATGTTTTAACTAACGACTAATTTACTACCCGCTAAACGCTAAATAGGTTTTAAATTTTGAATGGTGGTTTTGCGCTTTTCGCTATAAGTCTTTAGTTTGGCAATGACAAATTGGACAAATAGATATTTTAGCGGATTGCTCTAAAACTAAAATTATAGATTATTGAACGAAAAGGAAAAGACGATTATGTTTGATTGGACAAAAAAGATATTTGGTGACCCTGACGAAAAGGAATTAAAAAGACTGCAACCTATTGTGGAAAAGATAAACAGTTATGAACCAGATATTTTAAAATTAAATGATGAGGAATTAAAAAACAAGACTCCTGAATTTAGAGAGAGACTAGACAAAGGGGAAACTCTGGATGATATTCTCCCTGAAGTTTTCGCAGTCGTTCGAGAAGTAGCTGAACGAGTTACCAAGATGAGGCCTTTCGATGTTCAGCTTATAGGGGGAATTGTTTTACACCAGGGTAAAATAGTCGAGATGGCTACCGGAGAAGGTAAAACTTTGGTAGCTACTATGCCGGCATATTTAAATGCTTTGAGCGGCAATAGTGTGCATATTGTTACCGTAAATGATTACTTGGCTAAAAGAGATAGATATTGGATGGGTGGAATTTACGAGTTCTTAGGATTAAAAATAGGTTTAATCCAGCATGATATGAGAATCGATGAACGGAAGAAAGCTTATGAATCAGATATAACCTATGGAACTAATAATGAATTTGGTTTTGATTATTTAAGAGATAATATGGCAGTTCGTCTGGAAGATGTGGTTCAAAAAGGTTATCATTTTACTATTGTTGACGAAGTGGATAGTATTTTAATCGATGAAGCCAGGACTCCTTTAATTATTTCTGGTCCTTCTGAGGAGTCAACTAAAATGTACCAGCAAGCAAACAAGATTGCTACTCGATTACAGAAAGAGGAAGATTATAAAGTATATGAAAAGGAAAAGACAATCACTATAACCGAAGAAGGAGTTACCCGTATCGAAGGGTTGTTGCAGATAAATAATCTATATGATGAAAAAAATATGAACGTCCAACATCATATTATCCAAGCTCTAAAAGCACAAAGATTATTTAAAAGAGATGTTGATTATATAGTAAAAGATGGAGAAGTGATCATTGTAGATGAATTTACTGGAAGATTAATGTTTGGGAGACGATATAGTGATGGTCTTCATCAGGCTATTGAGGCAAAAGAAGGAGTAGTGATTGCTGGCGAAAATCAGACTCTGGCTACAATAACTTTCCAGAATTATTTTAGATTATACAAAAAACTTAGTGGTATGACCGGTACAGCTAAGACTGAAGAGGAGGAATTTATCCATATCTACAACCTACCGGTAGTGGTAATTCCTCCTAATAAAAAATTAATCAGGAATACTTATACAGATGTTATCTATAGAACTGAAAGAGAAAAGTTCAGAGCAGTTATTAAAGAGATAGTTGAAGTTCATAAGATGGGAAGGTCTATTTTAGTAGGAACAGTATCAATCGATAAGTCAGAAACATTGAGTAAATTATTAAAGAAAGAAAATATTGAACACAATGTCCTGAATGCAAAAAATCACGAAAGAGAAGCAGAGATAATAGCTCAAGCAGGTCAAGGTAGGAATGTAACTATTTCCACTAATATGGCTGGGCGAGGAACTGATATTGTATTGGGTGAAGGGATAGCTAAATTAGGAGGTTTGCATGTAGTTGGAACGGAAAGACATGAAAGCAGGCGTATTGATAATCAGTTAAGAGGCAGATCAGGAAGACAGGGTGATCCCGGCTCTTCTCGCTTTTTCCTTTCTTTGGAAGATGATCTCATGCGGCTTTTTGGTTCTGATCGGATTTCTGGAATTATGGAAAAGCTAGGTATGGAGGAAGATGTTCCCATTGAGCATCCTTTAGTTACCAGGTCGATAGAGAATGCTCAGAAAAAAGTAGAGGGAAGAAATTTTGAGATAAGAAAACAGCTTTTAGATTTTGATAATGAAATGGAATACCAGAGGAAGGTAATCTACGAACAACGGAGGATGGTATTAGAGAGTAAAGATGTTAAAGAACATATTTTAGAAATGTTAAAAGACACTATCGAAAATATCTTGAAGAATTATACCAATAAAGAAATTTATCCTGAAGAATGGGATTGGTCAGGGCTTAAAGATCATTTTATGCAAATCTTCCCTATTTCATTGGTTATCCCCAAGGAAGAAATACTTAAATTATCTATTCCTAAATTGCAGGGCATTTTAACAGAAAAGGCTATTAAAGTATATGAATTACGGGAAAAAGAATTTACACCACCTTTGATGAGACAAATTGAAACGATGATTGTTCTTCGGGTGGTAGATCGGGAATGGAAAGACAATCTACGACGTTTAGATGAATTAAAACAGGGTATAGGTCTAAGGGCTTATGGACAAAAAGATCCATTGATGGAATATCACTTTGAAGCTAATAATATGTTTCAAGATATGATCAACAGTATAAAAGAAGAAGTAGTAAAATTTATTTATAAAGTCAGGCTTAAAAAAGAAGAGTCTCAAGGGGTTAGCCAAACAAGAAGAGAAATACCTGCTCCTATAGTTAGCAGTCAAACAAAAAAATCACCTTTTATTAAAAGGAAAGGATTAGAAGAGGAAGAAGGGCAAAAGAAGAAAAAGATAGGGAGAAATGACCCCTGCTCTTGTGGTAGTGGATTAAAGTATAAACATTGTTGCGGAAAAAATATATAATACAATTAGATAAAAATGAGAAAATTTTACCAGCATTAAAAAATTAAAATTAAGAGAAGTAGGAAATAGAAAGGAAGGCAGATAAAATGATAGAGAAATTACAAAATAAGCTGGAGCAACTTCGTAAAAAAATTG
>JAHIPR010000110.1 GCA_018903015.1 bacterium | reverse complement strand
GTATTTATATTGTTGGCAAAAGAAAGGATATTTTCTATATAACCGTCATTATATTGTAACGCGACTTCTACTTCTATGTCGTCCTTCTTCCCTGTAAAACAGATAGGCTTTGGAAATAAAAGGTCTTTGTTTTTGTTTAAATGGCTGACAAATTCACTTATCCCTCCATTGTATTTATAAGAAACTTCTTTATTCTCTTCCCTTTCATCTTTTAAATTAATCTTGACCCCGGCGTTTAGAAAAGCGATTTCTCTTAACCGGTGGG
The DNA here is from genome assembly GCA_018903015.1 of bacterium. The sequence goes on along the minus strand of JAHIPR010000110.1, from coordinate 8,960 downwards.
TAATACTATCAAAATTAAAGGTGGTGTCTTCAAGAACAGTCGGGTCAGGCTTAAAGGTAATTTTAGTCCCGGTGCGGGAAGATCTTCCTATTTTTTTTAAGTCGGATACGGCATCCCCTCTTTCAAATCTCTGAAAAAATATTCCTGAATCTCGATATACCTCTACCTCCAGCCATTCCGAAAGGGCATTTACAACTGAAATACCTACTCCGTGTAGTCCGCCGGTGACCCGATATCCGCCTCCTCCAAACTTACCTCCGGCATGGAGTTTGGTTAGCACTATAGTTACCGCCGGTAACTTGGTTTCTTTGTGAATGTCAACCGGGATCCCCCGCCCGTCATCGGTTACGGTAACACTGTTATCCGGGTGGATGACCACTTCTATTTTTTTACAATAGCCGGCCATCGCTTCATCAATACTGTTGTCTACTACTTCATCTAAAAGATGGTGCAGCCCTCTACTGGAAGTATTCCCGATATACATGCTGGGCCTTTTTCTGACTGCCTCTAAGCCCTCTAAGACCTGTATCTGTTTAGCGGTATATTGATTATCTGTATTATTAGTTTTCTTTTTTCTTTTTGGCAACGTATAAACTCCTATCAAAATGAAACCGCAGCTTACCGCCACGGTTTTTATTTTTATAATTTGTTGTGAAGATTTAATTTATTATTCTAAAAACCTGATTAATTTTACTATATTATAGCGCTTATGTCAAAATTTCCCCTCTCTTTGTGCCTCCCTTAAATCCCTGTTTAACTGTTTTTAAACTGGGGTGTTCGGGTCTTAAACAGAATGTTAGAAATTATCTCTTCCCCCGCTTCCCGGTTGATTTTTTCAATAAGCTCTCCTTTTCTTAAATTCAGTTCATTAGCCCAAACATTGCTTTTTACAGCCAAAAAAAGGCACTCGTCCTGTATTTTAATCGGCTGGGAAGATTGAGCAATCTCCTTGCCCGCCAGATTCTCCCAATTGCCAATTATTTGATACCCTTTTATCTTTTTGCTCCAGTCTTTCTCTTTGAAAAATTTTCCCAGGGCTGTTTTAAAGGGAACTAGGTCTTTTTCTTTCATAAATTAATTATCTTCCCTTCTTCTATTTTAAATATCCTGCTTTTTTCTTTAATATTACTATTAAAATAATCCAGATTTATACTGGTAATAAAAGTCTGGACCTTTTTTTGGACAATTAACCCTAATAAGAAATGCCTTCTGTCTTCATCTAGTTCTGACATAACATCATCTAAAAAAAATATAGGGTAGTCCCCCTCTTTTTCCTTAATTAGTTCTAGTTCGGATAATTTTAAAGATAAAACAACTGTTCGTTGCTGGCCTTGTGAGCCGTAAGAAGCGATATTAAACCCGTTGATATATACTGAAAAATCATCCCGGTGAGGGCCGAACAAGGTGGCTCTCTGTTCTACCTCTTTCTCTCTGTGTTCCTCTAATCTATCTTTAAATTCTTTGTTTATCAAAGAAATGTTTTCTTCTTGGTCTTTTAATATATTACTTTGGTAGGCTAGTTCTATATTTTCTTTCTCTTTGGTAATTTTTTGATGAAATTTATGAGCCAGGCGGTTTATCTTTTTTATAAATTTAATTCTGGTTAAAATTAAAAAAGATCCCCTCTCTATAAGCCGGGGATCCCATACAAGAAGTTTTTCTTTCTTCTTTTTTTGATTAATTTCTTTCTTTAGTATATTGTTGCGGTGTCCTAAAATTCTATAATATTCTAAAAGATATTTATAATATAAGGGGTAAATTTGGGATATCTGCTCATCTAAAAATTTTCTTCTTAGGGAAGGGGCGCCTTTTATTATCTGTAGGTGCTCGGGAGAAAACACCACTCCCTTAAATTCTTTATTTAAAGCAGTTTTTTTTTGAATATTTTGGTTTATTTTTATTGTTTTGATCAGTTTATTTTTATAAAAATCCTCTGGCTTCTTCTCTAGGGCTAGGGCTATTTGAATATTTTCGTCATCTTTGTTTATTTCTCCAAATAGATAGGCACTTTCATTATCCCACTTTATCACTTCCCTGTCCTCTTTTGTCCGGTAAGAGTTTCCTTTGATTATTAGGTTCAACCCTTCTAATAAGTTAGTCTTGCCCTGGGCGTTATTTCCGATAAAAATATTAAGATTGGAATCAAGATCTAGGGATAGGTTAGAAAAATTTCTGTAGTTTTTCAATCTTACTTTTTTAAAATACAACTTCTTCCTTTCCCTTTCTATATTTATATATTACGTATAGTATATCGTAAAGAAGAAACATTGTATAGTATGGTAAAGATTCGTATCTCGGTATTTGGTTAGCCGGTCGGTTAGTTAGCCAAAGAGTTAATACCGGGTCAGAGTAGGAGCGTAATACGTGATATAAATTACTATTCCCCAACGACTAATTAATCTGTCCTTACCGGCATTAAAACATAAACATAGTTTTTGTCTCCGTCTGGGGTAATAATTGCCGGATTAAGCGGGTCATTTAGTTTTATTATAGTGTTTTCCTTTTTTATTATCTTTAATACATCTAAAATATAATCGGTATTAAAAGTTATAGTAATATCTTCTCCTTTTTTAAAACTGGAAATCTTTTCGGAGGCTTCTCCAATACTCGGGCTTTCTGCTTTTAAAATTATTTCACATATTTCCTCTTTTTGGCTATTTTCTTTATTAGCTACTTCTACCTTTACGGTTTTTAAATCTTCTCTTACAAAAAGGGCGATTCTTTCCATTTTATTCCTAAATTCCTCAGTATTTATTTTTATTTCGGTTTTAAAAGAATCTGGAATAATCTGGTGATAATTAGGAAATTGACCTTCTATTAATCGAGAATATATTCTTATACTGTTCTTTTGGCCATTGGGAAACAAAATAAACATTATCTGTTTTTCCCCAAATCTAATTTCCACAAAGACTTCCTCATTTTCTAAAAGGAGTCTGGACAATTCTGATAGAGCCCGGTAAGGAATAATAACTTCTATTAATTCGTCTGCGGTTGTTTTTTCTATATTAATTGCTTTAATATTTTTAAGAGACAGTCTGTGACTGTCGGTGGTAACTACTTCAATCTTATTGTCTATTATTTTAAATAGAACTCCGTTTAAAAAAGTTTTACTTTCATCCCGGGATGTGGAAAATATAACTTGTTGAATGGTCTCTTTAAATAGTTTTTGAGTCATTTTAATTTTAGCTCTTATCTTTATTTCAGGAAAATTAGAGAATTCTTCTGCGGAAAAACCTAAAATTTTATAATTAGAACTGTTTTCTTTAACGGTGGTGATATTATTATCTGAACATTCTATCTCTATTTTTCCTTCGGGAAATTTTTTAATTAATTCACTTATTATTCTGCTGGGGATAACTGTAGAACCGGTCTCAATAACCTGGGCTGGAATATAACAATCTATCCCAATTTCTAAATCAGTAGCGAATAGATGGACTTTATTATCCTCATTAGCTTCAAAAAGTATTCCGTTGTAGATAGGTAACCCAATTCTGCTGGATATTCCTTTTTGTACTGTTTGAATCCCGTGTAATAAACTTTCTTGAGAACAGACAATTTTCATATTTCTACTCCTTTACTCTAAATAATTAAATAAAAATATAGTATTATTAATAGTAGTATTGTTAAAACTGGGGAAAGAAAAATAAATCTTAATATTTTATTACAAACACCCTGTGGATAAAATTAGGGATAAAATTTTTAGATATTAACAAATTCCCCATTTTTTATTTTAAATTTTAAAAAATATCTAATAATTAAAAGTTTTAAACATATTATTAAAAGGTTATTAACAATTAACCTCTTTTAATTTCCAAAGTTAAATTATCTATAATATTTTTAAAACTCTTATCTTTTTCAATTTTATTTTTAATTTTAGTGTAAGAATGAATAATAGTGGTGTGATCTCTTCTACCAAAGACCTCCCCTATCGAAATTAAAGATAGATCGGTTAATTCCCGGGAGAGATAAATAGCGACCTGTCTGGCTAAAACAATATCTTTGGTCCTTTTTTTAGATAATAAAGAATTAATTTTAATAGTATAATAATTGGTTACTATTTTTTGAATCTGATCAATAGAAACCTTTTTATTTTCTAAAGGGATAATGTCTTTTAATATATTCTGGGCTGAAGAAACAGACAATTCCTTTTTATTAATAGTAGAAAAGGCAACTAATTTAATTAGAGCCCCTTCTAATTGTCTGATATTGGAAGAAATTTTATCAGCGATAAAGTCGATTACTTCAGCAGGCACATTTAAATTTTCTGCCTGGGCTTTTTTTCTTAAAATAGCAATACGGGTCTCAAGATCAGGAGGCTGGATATCAGTGGTTAATCCCCATTCAAAACGGGAGATTAAACGTTCTTCTAAGGTAGTAAGATCTTTTGGGGGGCAGTCGCTGGTAATTACTATCTGTTTATTAGACTCATATAAAGTATTAAAAGTATGAAAAAACTCTTCCTGTGTCCTCTCTTTACCGGCTAAAAACTGTATGTCATCAATTAATAAAACACCTACATTACGGTACTTATCACGAAAGGCAACAGTGCGGTCATCTTTTATAGAATTAATCAACTCATTGGTAAATTTTTCTGATGATATATACAATACCTTAGCTTTGGGGCTATGTAGCATTATAAAATTACCGATTGCTTGCATTAAATGAGTTTTGCCTAAGCCCACCCCCCCATATACAAAAAGCGGGTTATAAGCTTTTGCCGGGGACTGGGCTACTGCCAGACAGGCTGCGTGGGCAAAGCGGTTGTCGTTCCCTATTACAAAACTGTCGAAAGTATACCTTGGGTTTAAATCAAGGTTGTCATTTTTTATCATATTTTCTGATTTTTTTATTTTCTTTTCAGGATGAGGGGTAGAGCGAACAGGCGCGGAAAATTTTTGATCATCTGCCTTAAATTTTATTATCAGATTATCATCTGAACCGAGAGTCCTTTTTGAAATATCTTGAATAAAACCGGCGTAGTGTTTTTCTAACCACTCTTTACAGAAGTCCCCGGGGGCAGAAATTATTAACTCATTACCCTCAAATTTTACAACTTTCGTTTGACTAAACCAACTATTATAAACCTGAGGGCCTAATTCTTCTTTAATTATTTCTAAAATTTTATTCCACAGTTCTTTAATCTCTGTAAACTCCATATTTATACATCTTTCTAAAGAATTAAATTTTTTTTGTTTAAATTTGATTATAAAAGTTTTATAGATTGGAAAAGAGTTGTTAAACAATAAATTATTTCCGAAAACCTATAGATAGCGAGGGTTTTATGACTTTTCCCCAAAGTTAACAGCCGGCTGTGGAAAACCCCAGGAGGGTTTTTTTATTAGATTTTAACATTTTCCTCAAAAAAATAAACTTTAATACTTTATTTATAGATTATTAAACAGCTAAAAGTAAAGGCCCAAAAGAAGTTATTAACAGTTTATTAACATTTGTGGATAAATCGGGCAAAAATGCAATTTATTTTATACTTATAATAGCAAAAATATTTTTATTAAGCAAAAATATTTTTTTCGTGCTAACTGGGGGCGGAAGATGGCCAACAACCAAAGATTAAATATTTACCCAAAACAAAAAGAGGGACTTAAAGGCGAAAATAAAATTTTGGGATTTCCCCGCTAGTCTAAACTCCATTGGGGTAGTTAGATAAAAAGAAAAATACTACTTTTTTTCTTTTTCTTAACTCGATACCCGATACCACATACTCGATACTTTCCCCACAAGCTTGACATTTAGAGGGTATTAAAGATATAATTTTTATTGAATTTTAAATTCTACATTTTAACAAAGAAGGAGAGAGCCAGTTAAATGAAGCGGACTTATCAACCAAACACCAGAAAAAAACTGAAAGTACATGGATTTCGCCAAAGAATGAGCACTAAAGCCGGCCGTTTGGTATTAAAGAGAAGGCGTTTAAAAGGACGCAAACGCCTTACGGTATCCGGATAATTAATTTTATAAACCTAAGAGGAATTTTGATAAAGAGAAAATTGTCAAAAATCAGTGAATTTAAGAAGGTTTTTTCGGAAGGCAGAAGAATCGAAGGCAAGAATTTAATAATATTTATTTTAAAAAACGATTATGATTTTAACCGACTGGGTATAATAGTAAAAAAAGAGATAGGAAAGGCAGTAGTTAGAAATAAGATAAAAAGACGGCTAAAAGAAACAAGCCAGCCGCGAAACATGAAATTGCTTCCAGGATATGATATAATTGTGCTGGCCAAAAACAATATTAGGGAAGCAAACTATTTTGAGATATGTTATGACTTAGAAAGGCTTCTTTATAAAGGGAAATTGTTTTTGTAAGAAAGAAGCAGTAAGCAGGAATTTAAACTAAAATAAAGGAAATCTATGCTTTTTCTTAAATAAAAGGAAAAGCATAGATTTTATTAGAGACTTTATGAATAAGATAATTATTTTACTAATAAGTTTTTATCAAAAAGATATATCCCCTTTAAAACCTGCCACCTGCAGGTTTTATCCCACCTGTTCTGAGTATGCTATGCAGGCCCTGAAAAAATACGGCCTTCTAAAAGGCTTTCGGCTTTCTGTGGGGAGAATATTGCGCTGTCACCCCTTCCACCCGGGCGGCTATGATCCCCTTCCCGATTTTTCGGAGGTTTGTGCACATAAAAAATAAAAGTAAAGCATAGTACTATAATATAAATAGAATAAAAGCAATAGAAAGAAAAACAAAAAACAAAAAGATAAAGGAGAAAATATGTGGAGTTCTTTAATCGCGCTATTCACTAAACTGTTAACAGTGCTCTATGGTTTTACCCACAATTATGGAGTTACTATTATATTACTAACTATTCTTATTAGGTTAATCCTGTATCCCTTAATGCAAAAACAGATGGTTTCTATGCGAGAGATGCAGAAGATTCAGCCTTTAATGAAAGCGGTGCAGGAGAAATATAAGAACGATAAGGAAAGATTAAATAAAGAATTAATGGCTTTATATAAGGAACATAAGGTTAATCCTATGAGCGGATGTTTGCCCCTGATAATTCAAATGCCTATTTTGATTCTACTTTTTCAGGTTTTAAGAGTATTTGATTATAAGGATAAATTAACTGGTGAAATAGTTGGAGGGTTTTTGTGGATTGCCAATCAGGTTCCGGAAATAAAGGCTGGCCTTCTTACAGGGAATATCATTGGAGGATTAGCTGCTCCCGAGCGATTAATTCCTTTGGGTAATATAAATCCCAACACGATGTTGCCGAGCGGTATTTTTAACTTACAATATATCGGCATATTGCCCTTTCTAGTAGCCGGTTCGATGTATATCCAACAAAAGATGACCTCCCCTGGTGGCGCTGAGGGCAAGGGCGGAGGGTCTTCCGAACAGACTCAAAAGATGATGACTATTATGATGCCTTTAATGATTGGTTTTATGAGTTTCAGCCTGCCTTCTGGTTTGAGCCTGTACTGGTTTACCTCTACCCTTTTAGGGATTGGGCAGCAGTATCTGATTAACAAGAAAACGCCTACAATAGTTGATATGCCAAAAGAAGCAGTGTCGGATAAAGGTGAATTAAAAGAGAAACAGCTTAATAAAAAACCGAAAGAAGTGTTGGCCCCCAAAGAAGAATCCTGGATTCCAGGATATGAAGGAGTAGACAGGGGAAACCCTTCTGGACGTAAGACAAAAACTAAAAAGTATAAAAAAGGCAAAAGAAGATAATTTAGATATGGAAGAGGGAACAGACTTGGGGAATATTAATGACTTTAAATTAAGTCTTCAAGGAAAAGCTCAAACAACTCTGGAAAAAATAGTAAATTTTATTATAGAGGATGGAGAAATACAGGTAATTAACAATGAAGAGGCTGACACAATTGTTTTAGGAATAAAAACCTCTAATCCCGGAGTATTAATTGGAAGACATGGACATACCCTTGATGCCCTTCAATATATTGTTAACATTATAACTAATAAAGAAATCGAAGAACCTGAACGAAGGAAGATAATAGTTGATATCGAAGGTTATAAGGAAAGAAGAGAAGATATTGTTTCCAAATATGCTCGCGAAAAAGCAGAAATAGTGAAAAAAACAGGAAAAAAGATTGCTCTTTGTTATATGAATGCGGTGGAAAGAAGAATAGTTCACCTTGTTTTACAGGAAGACCCCCTGCTAGTTACTTATAGTGAAGGATCAGAACCTTTTAGAAGAGTTATTATAGCCCCAAAAGAAAACATAAATAACATAAATAACACAGAAGAAGAATAATAAAGAATTATTAACAAGCATAAGAAGTTAGATATTGTCCCCAGGATGAATATTAATCTTTTTATGCTTTTTGTTTTCGTATCGCGTATTGCGTATTGCGCGAGGAAAGAAGAAGACGGAAAATTATTAGAGGATAGAAAGTAGGGGCGTATTGCAATACGCCCTCAAAAATTATTCTAAAACCGTAGGACAGGCGTCCCGCCTGTCTCTGAATTAAGGTAGGGGTTCGATTCATCGAACCCGCTAAACAAAAATAACAAATAACCCGGGGCGGATGAATCCGCCCCCTACGCCAGATTCGTGGTAATAACATAAAACACAATAAACAGAAAACTGTAAACCCGTTATTTTATACCAACAACTAATTCAATCGGCAAATTGGTGAATAAGTACTATCTGGAAAACAGGTAAACCGGATAACTGGATAACATAGAATAAACTTGCATCTTGTATCTTGCAATTTGTATTTAATACTAACGACTAAATAAGGAGAATGCTTATGAAATTTTGGGAAAATGATACCATTGCTGCTATTTCTACCCCAATTGGAGAAAGCGGAATCGGCATTGTTAGAATAAGCGGCCCAAAAGCCTTAGAAATAGCCCAAGAGGTATTTAGAGATAAAAATTTAAATAAAACAAAGATTAAAAATTTCTTCAGCCATACCGTTCATTACGGATTTGTAATAGATCCGGAATGCGGGGATAAGATT
>JAHIPR010000109.1 GCA_018903015.1 bacterium | reverse complement strand
GAAATGCCAGCCAGAATTATCGACAATCGGGTGATGATTCCCTTGGAAGTAATTAAAATTATTGCCGAAGTAGATATTAAATGGGAGAACCAGGCCAAGACTTTATTTATTAACACCATAAGACCTTATCTGTTAAAAGTTAGAAGTTATTCTTATCCCGATAAAACCAGGGTGGTGATAGATTTATCTGAAAAGACAGAATTTAGAGCAGATAAATTAATAAATCCGGATAGAATTTTTATCGATATAATGGGTTCTGTTGCAAAATTAGAAGATACCTCAAAGCAGATAAAGATAGATGATGGGGTGATAAAAACAGTAAGGACAGCTCAATTTAACCAGGAAATTATCAGAGTAGTATTTGACCTTTATCGGGAAGCCAGATATGAGCTTTTCAGTCTTATTGAACCTGATAGGGTAGTGATTGATATATTCAAATCAGGTGAAGGAGCAGCTATTACTGAAACTCTTCCCGCTAAGCCTGAAGAAAAGCTTATCCCTAAACCCGAAATAACCGGGAAAAGAGTAGTAATTATTGACCCCGGTCATGGTGGAAAAGACCCGGGAGCGATCGGACCTACCCGCTTGAAGGAGAGTGAAGTTACTTTAGGAATCGCTCTTTATTTAGAGAAATTGTTAAAAAATGCAGGCATTCCTACCTATTTAACCAGAAGTAAAGATGAATTTATTTACTTGGAAGATAGAACAAATTTTGCTAACCAGAAGAATGGTTTTGTATTTGTAAGTTTACACGCTAATTCAGTTTTAAATCATCGTCCTAGTGCTGCGGGAATAGAGACCTTTGTATTAAGTTCTAAATATATCGGTGCTTCTGCCAGAGATGTAGCAGACAGAGAAAATAGAGCCAGCAGGGCTCACCCAGAAGTAGACACTGATTTAGCCTTAATTATCGCTGACCTGGAAGAAAGTGCTAACATTAAGTATAGTCTTGATTTTGCAGAAATTGTGCAGAAAAAATTAGTAAATTATCTAAAATTATTAGATAGGGGGGTAAAGCAAGCTCCGTTTGTAGTGCTAAAGGGAGCAAATATGGTTGCAGTTATTGTAGAGGTTGGTTTTATTTCTAATCCTAAAGAGGAAGAATTACTAAAAACCAATAAGTTTAGAGAAAATGCTGCTCAAGCCCTATTTGAAGCAATAAAATATTATATAGAAAATGCCCCTGATAATGGTGAATAGGATTAATTATGACTAAAAATAGAAAACCGAAGAAGAAAAAAAATAACCTGAAAATCATCTTCATATTATTAATACTCGTATTAACTGTAATTTTTAGCTATACAATATTTAATAAGTTTATTATCCCTATCTGGGAAAGATATACAGAAAAGCCTGTTATTACCAAGGAAGTCCCTTATAAGGAAGAAGAAGTAAAAGAAGTTCAACCTGTGCCGATAGAAGAGATGGTCGAGGTGAACCTTTACTTTTCTGATTCTCAAGCAATGTACTTGGAGCCTGAAAAAAGAAAAATATCCCAAACCCCTTCTTTGGCCAGACAAGCAGTTCTTGAGCTGATAAAAGGTCCGGAAAATTCCGAACTTTATTCTACGATTCCTCAAGGAACTCAAGTTAATGAAGTATATATTGCTGATGACATTGTCTATGTAGACCTGTCTGAAGAAATATTTAAAAATCATCCCGGAGGAAGCAGTGGTGAATTGATGACCGTCTATTCTATAGTCAATACTTTAACTGAAATCCCTCCGATTAAAGGTGTGCAAATATTAGTGGGAGGAAATGAGAAGAATAGTTTAGTCGGACATATAGACATCAGTATGCCTTTACTTAGAGACAAAGATTGGATTAAACCAGAAAACTAAAATGAATAATATAGAAAATCAGGGAGTGATAAAGATTAATATTGCTGACTTATCTCTAATTTTTAGAAATAAGATTATAATAATTGCTTTTATAACCTGGGTTTTAAATCAGAGCTTAAAGTTAATGGTATTTTATATTACCGAAAAAAAATGGGATATGAGGAGATTTGTTGGGGCAGGAGGGATGCCCAGCACTCATTCCGCCCTTTCTATATGCGTGGCTACTACCATTGGTTTAAAAGAGGGTTGGGACTCCCCTTTATTTGCTTTTGCTATAGTCATAGCTTTTATTATTATGGCCGATGCAGCTGGGGTAAGGAGAGAGACAGGAGAACAAGCTAAAGTATTAAATAAAATTATTTTAGAATTTTTTGAGGAAAGAAAGATCAGAGATAAAAATTTAAAAGAATTAGTTGGACACACTCCTTTTGAAGTTATAGTAGGAGCCTTTATAGGGATTGTAATGGCT
>JAHIPR010000108.1 GCA_018903015.1 bacterium | reverse complement strand
CAACACCTACTAATCTTACAATTTCTTCTAATTCCGCTTCTTCCTGGAGCAATGCCAAAGATTTATTCCGTAACTCCATATATTCTTCTCCAATTTTTTTATTGTAATATTCTGTTAGTTCGGACAAGTAAAGAGAATAACTAGTTAGCCAATCTATTGCTGGAAAATGCCTTTTATAGGCTAATTTATCTTGTAAGCTCCAAAAGACCTGAACAGTACGTAAAGTGTTTTGAGTAACCGGCTCGGATAGATCTCCCCCTGGTGGTGATACCGCACCGACAATACTTAATGTTCCTTCCTTATCATCACTACCAAGACATTTTATTCTTCCGGATCTTTCGTAAAAACTCGAAATTCGAGTACCTAAGTAAGCCGGATAACCTTCTTCACCGGGCATTTCTTCTAATCGACCCGATATTTCACGCATTGCTTCGGCCCAACGAGAAGTCGAATCAGCGATAAGAGCAACATTGTACCCCATATCCCGATAGTATTCCGCGATAGTTATTCCAGTATAAACTGAAGCTTCACGAGCTGCTACCGGCATATTTGATGTATTGGCAATTAAGATAGTTCTTTCCATTAATGGTTTTCCGGAATAAGGGTCGATTAATTCCGGAAATTCCAATAAAACATCGGTCATTTCGTTGCCTCTTTCGCCACATCCGATAAAGAGAATGATTTCTGCGTTACACCATTTGGATATTTGATGTTGAACCACCGTCTTACCACTACCAAAGGGTCCTGGTATACAAGCTGTTCCACCTTTCGCTATGGGGAAAAATGTATCAATTACCCGCTGGCCAGTAATTAATGGTTCAGTAGGAGGTAATTTTTTCTTATAGGGTCTTGGTCTTCTTACCGGCCATTTTTGTAGCATTTTAATTTCGTGAATTGAACCTTCTCGGTCTTTTATTAGGGCAATAGTATCTGTAACCGTAAATTTATCTTTATATATTTCTTTGATTTCACCCTGAATTCCGTAAGGAACCATAATTTTATGTTTAACAATACTACTTTCCTGAACAGTGCCTATAATATCACCGGATATTACATTATCTCCCTTTTTAGAAATTGGTTCAAAATCCCATTTCTTTTTTCTATCAATGGCAAACGCTTCTGCTCCTCTGGTAATAAAATCCCCTCTAGTTGATTTCAATATATCTAAAGGTCTTTGAATACCATCGTAAATTGATGAGATGAGGCCTGGGCCCAATTCCACGCTTAGGGGCATATCAGTAGAAAAAACAGATTCTCCAGGACCAATTCCTGAAGTCTCCTCATAAACTTGTATGGTTGCTGAATCTTTACTTAGTTCAATTATTTCACCAATTAATTTCTGACTGCTGACTTTTACTACATCATACATCTTGGCATTTTTTAATCCCTTAGCTGCTACTACCGGTCCGGCAACTTTAGTTATTTTCGCTGTTTCCATTATTCTACCTCTTTTCTAAATAAAATATCTGTTCCGATCGCTTTTTCTATGTTTTTCTTTAATATTTTTAACCCTAAATTCTTTTTCTCTAATTTATTAGGAATTATGGTCACACTGATCAAATATTTTTTCTGTAACTCCACAATCTCATCAAATATTTGAGAAGCAATATCTTCGGTTATAAAGACTGCTGCATATTTTTCTTTTATCAGTTCATTTAAGATATTTATAGTTTCTTCCTTACTATTTACAGGAAAGATAGAAATACCTAATAGTTGAAAACCTATTATTGAATCTTTGTCTCCTACTAAAGCAATTTTATACATACACATCACGTACTCTTTCTTTAATTTTAGAGGGTGATAATTTATTTAATTTACCACTCAAGATTATCCGGATATTTTTTATATCGTTTTCTTTGGCTGTAATAAAACCTATAAGAGGTTCCACTCCAAAGGTAATAAATTTCCCTATTTTTACAAAATCAAGAATAAAGTTATCTCTAAGTCTTTCAATTTCTGTCAAAGAATTATTCTCTTGATAACCTTTTAAACCCATTTCCACTACTCCTTCGTAATCAGTTTTAATGAATTTTGTATTCCAAGAGAATAATGGTGAATCAAACATGTCCGCAATATTTTTTAAATTAAAATTACCATCATCTATTAACATTTTTTTTAAGAAATTTTTATCTTCTCCCCTTATCTTTATTCTGATCGATGTAATAATATTGTTAAAATCAATATTTATTTTTATAAATTTTTTTAAAAAAGGGGCATCAATATTTTTTAATATATTGGAAATAATACCATATCTTTCTTTATCCAAAACTAGATCAATTATTTCTGGGTCTTGCAATTTATTATATTCTGAGATTGTTTTCCTGACAGCAGATTCAAAAGATACAGGAATTTCTGCAAATTTTTCTTCCTCAATTGCCATTATAAGGTTTTTTATACTTATCGTACCGATTTCTGAAAGAGATTCTGTAAATTTCTTATTCAAATATTTGGATTTTACAAGTACCTTGAGATTATGAAAATCATAATTTAAAGCAAATGCATAATAAAGAAAGGGATATGGAGAAATATCTTTAATCAGTTTATAAGTATATAATAATTCTTTATTTAAAGAGATTTCAAAATCTGCAGGATTATAAATATCGAAACTATAAGTGCTTAAATCACTTTCGATTAAAAGATTTAAAGAGGACGTTAAATCCGAAGCTTCAATCATTTTATCTAATAAGACTCTATCTAATAATCCTCTTTCTAATTCTCTTATTCTTCCTACAGCATAAGTATATTCAGTTTCAGTATTGCTACTATCTGTAAAATATCTAATCATTATTAACCCCTTCTTGTTAAGTAAATACTTATATTCAGAATACTTTAATCAAAAAGATATTGACTTATTTTTATTTCTAACTCTTCTCTCACTTTTTTAAATATTAATTCTAATGAACTATTTTTTCTTATATTATTCGAACCAATAACTACCCCACCCTTTATTTGCAAATAAGACGGAGATAATTTTAAATTACCTTTTTTACCTTTAGCCTCTAATTCACAGTTTATCTCCTTGATAAAATCTTTTGAGATTTTTTCTTTATCTAAAGGACTTATAAAAATAGTTTCATCTCCTCTTTCAATATTATCTAATATTATTTTTTTTATAAAATTACAATATAGTTTATTATCTAAATTTATAATTTCATCTAATGCTTTATTAAAAGTGTTATCAATAATTTCCTGTTTAGTTGAAAGTATATTCTTTTTAGCTTCTAAATTAGCTTCAGTTATAATTTTCCCTTTTTTTAACAATATTTCTTGATTGGTTTTATTTAATATTTTAGACTTAATACCTCTCGCTTCTTTTACACCCTTTTCTCTTATCTCTTTTGCTTTATTATTAGCATCATTAATAATTTTATTTGCTTCGATTTTTGCATCAGATATAATTTTTTCTTTTATATCTTTAATTGCCATAAGAAAGTTCTTCTCCTTTTATAACTTTATACCATTTAGAAGTAATATAGTAGCTAATAAAGACAATACTGCATAGGTTTCAACCATTGCTGGCATTACTATCGCCTTTCCAGTTTCTTCAGGTCTTCTAGCAATTAACCCTATAGCCCCTGCAGAAGCTTTTCCCTGATAAATTCCAGAGAAAAATCCCACTATCCCTATAGGTAAGCAGGCAAAAAATATTTGCCATCCTTGATCCAAGGTCAAGTCTATTGGCGAACCTGCAAAAATACCAATTTTCATTAAAACCCAAAAACCGGCTAATAAACCATAAATTCCTTGTGTTCCGGGTAGAGCTTGTAGTAATAAGACTTGCCCAAATTTTCCAGGGTCTTCAGTCATTACTCCTGCCCCCGCTGTTCCTGCTATCCCTACTCCAATAGCAGAACCTGAACCAGCTAAACTGATGGCTATTGCAGAACCTAAAAAAGCCATTACTACTCCTTGTGTAATCATTTTTTCCTCCTTATTGTATCTATTTTTTAAATATTAGAAAATGTAATATTATTCTTTAAATATTTTAGCAAACATATCTTAT
>JAHIPR010000107.1 GCA_018903015.1 bacterium | reverse complement strand
TTCAGACTAAAAAATATAAAATCATCATTGAAATAAAACCCGATAAGCCTTTAACCTCAAATGACCTAAATAAAAAAAGCGAAACCTTTTATATCCATATTTCCCTTGACCCCTTACTTCCTGAAATTTACTTTACCGAATTAAAAAACAGACAGAAGACTATCAGTTCTCCTTTTTTAGCTCTTCTGCAAAATCAACTAAAAGGAGGGAAAATATTAGATATCGAACACCCCAATTTTGATCGTATTTTACATTTTATTATCAAGCCTTACCAAAAGTTCGGTAAATTACAAAATAAAACACTGGTAGTGGAATTTATGGGCAAACACGGTAATATGATTCTTCTTAAAGAAGATAAAACCATAGAAGCCGCCATAAAACTAATAGATTCCAATATCAACAGGTACCGGGAGATTATGCCCGGAAAGCTCTATATCCCCCCTCCTTCGCAAAACAAAATAGACCCTTTAAAGATTAACCGTGAAGGCTTCTTTAATATTTTTAATTCCTTGCCCGCAGAAAATAAAGATTTATCCCTCCGGAAACTGATACAGAACAGTTTTACAGGCATAAGCCCTCAGAGCGCTAAAGAGGTGGTTCTTCAGGCTAACCTATCCCCGGAAAAGAACCTGTCTGAGACCTCCAAGGCAGATTTGGAAATGCTCTGGACTTCTTTTAGTGTAATGGTAACAAATATTAAAAATCATAATTTTCAGCCAACCCTCTTTTTAGATCCCCTATCAAAAAAGATAAAAGCTTGGTCTATAATCGATTCAGTTCAGTTTCCCAAATTCCATAAGCGAACTTTTAATAATGCGAATTCCTGCCTGGAATCCTTATTTACCGAGCTGGAAAAAGAACGGGAAATTCTATCTATACAAAATAAGTTTGACCAGATAATCAGAAAAAATATGTTGAAAATAAATAATAAGATAAACGGGTGCCAAAAAAAACTGGAAGAAGTGAAAAATTGTGAAAACTACAAGATAAGCGGTGAACTGATAAAAGCAAATCTTTCTAGTATTAAGAGAGGGGACAGGGAAATTACTGTCATCAACTATTATTCTCCCCGGCAGGAAAATATAACCATCCCGCTAAACGAAAAATTCACCCCTTTAGAGAATGCCCGGCTATATTTCAAAAAATACCGGAAAACAAAAGATAGTTTCCAGATAATTTTCGAGCAATTAAAGAGCCATGAATATAATCTTGCCCAGCTGACCGAGCTTCAGAAATTATATGAACAAGAAATCAATTCTCTTCCCAATCTACTCAAAATTTATAATAACCTAACCAAATTAGGATGGGCAAAGAAGGCTGCTGCTCCCCTTAAAAAGCCCAAAAAAGTAAAGAATAAACTGGTGCCGACGGCTAAATATATCTCTAAAGATGGCTGGGAAATCTATGTAGGGAAAAATAACCTGCAAAATGATTTTTTAACCTTTAAATTGGCTTCCGGCAATGATACCTGGCTTCATGCAAAAAACATTCAGGGGTCTCATATTATCATTAAAAATAAAGGGGGTAAACAATCTCTTCCGCTTGACACCTTGATTCAGGCTGCAAATTTAGCCGCTTATTTTAGCAAAGCTAAAAAAGATAATAAAGTATTGGTCGATTATACTTTTAAAAAATACGTGAAAAAACCTAAAAACGCTAAGCCGGGAATGGTTATTTATTCTCAAGAAAAGAGTCTTTGGATAAAAATAAATTCAGAAGAGATCAGGAGCATGGAGAAAGCTTCTCTAAAATAATTCTAATGCTCTATTTTTCATCCCCTTCCAGGTAATCAATTAATTCCTGCATATCTTGGGGTAGAGGGGCAGAAAATTCCATATATTTTTTAGATGAAGGGTGTACAAAACCTAAAATATGAGAATGCAAAGCCTGCCTGTTGATATTTAATCCCTGCTTTCTTTGGCCGTATAGCTGGTCACCAACGATGGGATAGCCGATAAAAGCCAGATGTACTCTTAGCTGATGAGTCCTGCCCGTATGAAGAGTTGCTTCGACCAGGGTATAGCCGGAAAATCTTTTTAACACCTGGAATTGAGTTATTGCTTCCCTGCTTCTTCCTTCGGTAACTGCCATTTTTTTTCCGTTCTTCAGGCTCCTGCCGATAGGTGCATCGATAATTCCTGAATCATCTCTCATATTACCGTGAACTAAGGCAATATATTTTTTAGTTACCTGATGATCTTTCATCTGTCTTGACAGGTCAAGATGTGCGAAATCATTTTTTGCTGATACTATCAGACCGGAAGTGTCTTTATCCAGGCGGTGTACAATGCCCGGCCTGATCACTCCGCCTATCCCGGATAAGGAATCCTGGCAATGGTAAAGCAGGGCATTCACCAGGGTACCGGAACGAATTTTCCCTGCAGGGTGAACAATCATATCTGCCGGTTTATTGACTACCACTAAATATTCATCTTCGTAGATTATATCTAAGGGAATGGCTTCTGCCATAATCTCTAATTCTTTTTGTTCTGGCAGAGCTAAATTTATCACATTCCCATTTTTCAAGATATAACTTGGTTTAACCGGGGTGCTATTTACTCTGATTTTGCCCTGGGCGATTAAATTCCGAATCTGGGATCTGGAGGGGCATATTTCTTTCTGAGTTAAATAGAGGTCGATTCTGATTTTTTCTTCGCCTGTGAATGAAATATTTTTTTCTTTCTCTGTCATCTTTTAGGGAAATGTCCTTTAACAAGTTTTTTTTCTTTACGTTTGATTTTGATTTATGGTTTTTTAGAGGCACAATAAAATTGTACCCTGCCTTTTTGTTGTAACCTAACCACCAAAATTATATAACAAAATCAGCTTAAAACTCAAGTTATTTTAATATATAAAATACAGGTTCAGGTTTATTCCATATAAGGATTCTCATTACATTAGATAATAATTCTGAAGTTGTTCAGAGCAGAAATTTTGGTAAGAGGTAAAAGGTTGGCTTATTTTCCCTCACCAGACCTTAATATCTCAATAAAGACCTCCGTGATTTTAGGATCAAGCTGAGTCCCGGCCACCCTTTTCAACTCCTCGATGGCCGCCTCTTTACTCAACCCTTTTCTATAGGCCCGGTCAGAAGTCATTGCCGCAAAGGTATCTGCCACGGCAAGGATCCTTGCCCCCAGGGAGATTTTCTCCCCTTTTAACCCAGAGGGATACCCCTTCCCATCATATCTTTCATGATGAGCGTAGATAATGGGCTTAACATCCCAGGGAAAATTAACTTCTTTAAGAATTTTATAACTGAACTCAGGGTGCCGCCTCACCTCTTTCCACTCCTCGTCATCCAGTTTTTCAGGCTTATTGAGAATGCTTTCCTGAACACCGATCTTCCCGATGTCGTGAAGGACAGCTGCTACCTCAATGCTCTCTATCTCCTGAGGAGATAACTTCAGCCTCTCGGCCAAAGCTACTGCATACCTGGTAACAGAGTCAGAATGGCCTCTGGTATGGGAATCTTTTAGTTCTAAGGCGGAGACCAAGGCCCGAATAATACTGAGATAACTTTCGTGCAGATTTTGATATAAAGTAGCATTCTCAATAGCAGAAGCTGCATCATTAGCCATAGTAAAAAGAAGCTTTAAGTTATCTTCGGTAAAGGGATTAGCATCTTCTTTTCGATTGAGGTTGACAACCCCGATAACCCCCTTCCTGGTTTTTAGAGGGGCACAGATGGAATTCACCTTTTCATACTTTTTTCTACCTTTAATTGGTGAAATATCTGCTCTTCCGTGGATGATCAAAGGTTCACCGCTCTGGGCTACCAATCCTACAATAGTCTCCCCCTTCTTGACTCTGGTCTTTCGGATAATTTCTTCATTTAGACCGTAGGACTTCTTTATGGTTAAAACTTCTTCTTCGGGATCAAAAAGCATCAGGGAGCCAGTCTCCGCATTCAAGATCTTGACCGCACTGTTGAATGCCAAGGAAAGCATCTCATCGAGATCAAGGGAAGAGCTGGTTAATTTAGCGATCTCATAGAGAGTGGTCATTTCCGCCAGTTTTTCACTCAACTTCCGGTTCAGTTCTCTAATCTCAGCCAAATAGTCCTCTTTCCTGAAATTCAGATATTCCTGGCAGGCCATTTCATAGTTTATGATTCCTTCCATAAGGAAGGTAAAGGATTCATCAATAGTTTTCCCGGGATAGGTGCTTTTGTTTTTATTAATTTTCCTTATAGCCTTTAAATGCATCTCCACGATTACTTCAGGGCCAATTCTCTCTTTCATCAGTTCCTTGCTGAACTTTTCAATCTGGTAGAGATCTTTCTTCTGTCCGGTCCTCAGATAATCTCTGAGGATTTTCTCATAGTCACTATCTAATCTTTTTTCATAAATTACTTTATTCATACAAATTTATAACTCCTTTCCTTGCTATTTTGCTTGCTACTTAAAATAAAAAAACTCAAAGGCCAATCTACTCTCTCACCTCTGAGCTTTCTATTAATAATTTCTTAATTTGTAAAAAAATAAGGCTTATTTGAAAATGTCTTTTTGAAATCAGGATTAAAACATAGGAAAGGAAACCCCGAATTTCGGGGGGGGGGGGGTAATAAATTTTACTAATGACAGCTTAACAAATTTCCTTTCCTTAGTCAATAATTTACTCCTATCCCTATTTCTTATTTCTTTGTTGCTTTTAAACTGTTTTGTAATCTGCCTTTTTTAACCTGACTTCCAATATATTATTTTTATACCTCTTGATAAAACTTTTTGCCTTAACCACTACGGGAAGAGAAATTTCTTTATGATAATCTTTATCTGCATCAATAATAAGTTTATTATTCGCCACCCTTAACCGTAACTTATCTTCTTTAATAGCTAACAGCTCTAAATAGACTATTAGGTCAGCATCCTCATCAAATATGTCCAGAAGTGGCTCCTTTCTCTCTTTATGAGGCTGACCAGCGAGCCACCAACTAAATAAAACTTTCTCGCCAGTTTCCCGGTCAACTTTTGAACTCTCGAAGGAGAGTATAGGATAGCCGATTATCTTTTCAGCGGTTGGGTTTATAATCTCCCTTATTTTAAGTAAAATATCCATATGGGTAGGAGCCTCTATGAGCTTGGCTATGGTGTCGATTCTGGCGTGTCTGTTCTCATAAAGACACATAAGTATCTCTTTTGAATCTGCATCCAATTCGGACACAATTTTATTTAAGGTCTCCCGGTCTACTTTTAATAATACTCTCTTATATAGCTCTTTTCTCCAAGTCTCTAAATTAAGTGATATAATCCAGGCTTTTGATAATTCACCAAAAGATTCATATACTACACAGATAGTATCACTTTGACTAACTCCGTAAACCCTTTTTTCTATTTTTAAATCCTTTATACTGCTGAGTGGTGTCTCCCATACAAATCCCGATTTATAGGTAAAAAAAGTGAGTTTCTTAGGAGTAAGGAGAAGGGTTCCCAGCCACCACCTTGATTGACCGGGAGTTAAATAACCACCCTTTTCCTTTAAAATTACTTCATCAGGTTGCGACGAGTTAGGGGCTGTGGGCTGTGGATCAAAAGATGTAGATTGTGACTCCAGCGTCCTCTCCTCAATTGCCTTTTTCCAAT
>JAHIPR010000106.1 GCA_018903015.1 bacterium | reverse complement strand
TAATGATTCCCGGATTAGTGAAAAAACTAAAGAGAAAGTTATTCTAATAATTAACAAATTGGGATATACTCCCAATGCAATTGCCCGGGGACTAAAGACGAAAAGAACATATACCTTGGGAATATTGATTCCTGATATTACTAATCCCTTTTTCGCGGAGATAGCCCGAGGAGTGGAGGACACAGCAAACAAAAATAATTTTAATGTCATATTGTGCAATACCGATGATAAACTAAAAAAAGAGAGAACCTATTTAGAAATATTACGGGGGAAGAGAGTTGATGGTTTAATTTTGGGAACAGCCCATGTTAAAGACAAGAGTATCTTAGAATTAGAGAAGAAAAAATTTCCCTATATATTAGTTTCCCGAAATATCGAAGGGTTGGATAAGAATTGTATAATCGTTGATGATGTAGAAGGTGGAATGATTGCTACCGAATATTTGATTAAGCTGGGTCATCGTCGAATTGCCCATATCACTGGTCCTCTTAAGACAAGGTCAGCGCTTAATAGATTAAAAGGCTATAAATTAGCATTAAAAAAATATAAAATTGAATATAAGGATGAATTGGTAGGAGAAGGTGATTTTAAAATAAAAGGTGGCTATCAAGTTATGAAGAGATTTTTAAAATTAACTGAATCACCTAGTGCTGTATTTGCTGCCAATGATCTGCTTGCTTTAGGAGCTATGCAGGCTATTCAAAAAAAGAATTTTCATGTCCCGGAAGATTTTTCAGTAATAGGTTTTAATGACATTGAATTAGCATCTTTTGTCTATCCTGCGTTAACTACTATTCGTCAGCCGATGTTGGAGATGGGAGCATTAGCAGTGAAGATGTTATTAAGAATAATTGAGGAGGGAGAATTTAATCAAAGAAAAATAGTGTTAAAACCTAAACTAATCATAAGGGAATCTTGTAAAAAAACAAATAAAATAAAAATATAAAAAATAAATTATTAAATTAAAAAAAGGAGAAACAAAAATGAAAACGGTTACTTTGTATGCTGATTGGCAGCCTAAGGCAGATTTCAAATTAGGAGCGAAAGATATTGATGGGAAACTTACTTATTTAGGAAGTAAAGTTTGGAAAAATCCGGAGATTAAAATAGTGGAAAAAGATGTTCCTAAAATTGGGTCCACAGAGGTTTTAATTAAAGTGAAAGCTTGCGGAATCTGTGGTAGTGATGTCCACATGGCTCAGCCAGATGATGATGGATATATCTGGTATCCGGGGCTTACGGCTTTTCCGGCGACTCTCGGTCACGAATTTTCAGGAATTGTAGCAGAAGCAGGTGAGCAGGCTATTAACAAGAGAACAGGGAAGAAATTCGAAGAAGGAGAGGCAGTAACTGCAGAAGAAATGTTCTGGTGTGCCTCTTGCCGACCCTGTGCGGATGGCTATCCCAACCACTGTGAAAAATTACAGGAGATTGGTTTTAGCTGTGATGGCGCCTTTGCGGAATATGTCAAAGTCGATTCCCGCTATATTTGGAGCCTGGAGGAATTAAGGAGAGTTTATAAAGGTGACAACCTGTTCCTGGCTGGCAGTTTAGTTGAACCTACTTCGGTAGCCTATAATGCGGTAATAGAACGAGGAGGAGGGATAAGACCCGGAGATAATGCGGTAATTTTAGGCGGAGGACCTATCGGTCTTGCCGCAGTTGCTATAATGAGAAAAGCCGGAGCCTCAAATGTCATTCTCTCTGAACCTTCTGAATCAAGAGCAAAATTGGGCAAGTTAATGGGAGCAGACCATATCATTGATCCTCTTAAAGAAAACTTTTCAGAGAGAGTGTTAGATATAACTGGTGGTCTGGGAGCTAAATTATATCTGGAAGCAACCGGTTTACCTGATAGAGTGTGGGGAGATATTGAACAAGCCATTTGGGAAGGTAAAATGATTAATAGTACAGTGGTAATTGTAGCTCGCGCTGATAAAAAGATTCCGGTAAGCGGAGAAGTTTTCCAGGTACGAAGGGCCTCTATTGTAGGTTCACAAGGCCATTCTGGTCATGGAACATTCCCCAGAGTTATCAGTTCAATGGCTTCCGGAATGGACATGACTCCATTGATTACCAAAAAGATAGCCTTAGATAAAGTTCCGGAGAATATAGTCCTCCTGCGGACTGATAGAACAGAATGTAAAATTACCTGTGAGTTCAAATAATTTAACAAAAAGGAGGATTTGAAAATGGCTGATAAGAAAAATGAAAAATGGCTGACTACTGATTATCCTCAGATAGTGTTTGAAAATAGCCAGGTAGGCCGATTGAAAAAAGAATTATTTGATGCACCGATGAGTAAAATTGAGGAAATACTTATGGAATATGAAATTCCTTCCCCTTCAGAATTAGGGAAGGCAGGTAGTTATATTCAAACTACTCCCCGCATGCATGTTATAGAAAACAGGCGTAAAAATGATTTTGTCTTTGTCCCGGTAGGGTGTACCGAATGTCACGGTGATTATGCCAACACCGGTCTGGATACTTTTATGGTCACCCAGATTTGTGAAGGAGTTCGCCGCTATATAAAAAACAGAGATGGAATGGGATGCAGTTTAGCCTTATCTCCTTTAAATTATGGGGGTCATCCTTATCATCACTGTGGTATGGCCGGCACTATTATTATGCCCGAAGATGTGGTAAGGGAAACTATGATTAACGTAATGTACGGACTGTGGAATGATGGTTTTCGTAAACAGATGTGGGTAAATAATCATGGACAATTGTGGATATTAGAATCAGCTATCCAGGAATTTTGTAAACGCTATCAATTACCGGGTATTTATCGGGTAATCGATTGGCATCGGGCAATAAGAGAATTCTTTATTCCTGTTGACCGGGAAGATAGTTTAACTACTGATTTTATTCATGCTGATGAGGCAGAAGCATCTGTTGCTCAATTACTCTTCCCTGAGATGCTGGATATGAAGTATGCTGTAGACACAGAGGGTGATTCATTACTGCCCGGAGGTCATTTTGATACCTCGGTTGACCCTTATCATCGACCTCAAGGGTGGCAGCAAGGGGAAGGTCAATCTGCAATTGAAAGATCGGCTGTTCCGGAAGGAGTAGTAGGTTATCCGACTCGGGCGAGTGCCGATAAAGCAAAACGTCCTATTGCCGCTATTCTCAGATACTTAACTTTGGTTCATGATGAGATTATGGAGACCTATCCGGCTGGCAAAATACCTCCGGTAGAAAAGATCAGCTTGCGTGACCCCAAAGAGATGGAACCATTTTTAAGGGAACCGATGAGCAAAGGCTGGAAATCAGTATATGAGTTGCCTTATATCGGACAAATACAGAAATAGCGAGTAGCGTAGAGCGTATAGCGTATAGAAAAAGACAGGGGTCGGCCTGTCAAGGGTTGACCCCACATAATGGGAGTAGTGGATAATGAAGAAAAGTATAGTAATTTCAACTTCCTCAACCAAATTTTCCGCTTTAGCTTTTAAAGAAGATTTTGAAAAGAGTGTTAAGAAAGTTGCAGACTTAGGTTTTGACGGTGCAGAATTAGCGATTAGAAATCCTAAAGATTTAAAAGTAGATGATGTTATCAACATAATAAAAGAAAATAATTTAGAAGTCCCGGCTATAGGCACCGGACAGGCTTACGGAGAAGAAGGCTTAAGCTTTTCTGATCCCAGTGAAATTGTTAGGAAAATAGCAGTTGAAAGAATAAAAGACCAGATAATTTTTGCT
>JAHIPR010000008.1 GCA_018903015.1 bacterium | reverse complement strand
ATGCCAGTGTAGTAGATATGTTAAAGGCAGTGGATATGATCTCCAAAGAAAGACAGACAAAACCAGGATTAATCGGCCCGGTTGTGGCCCCCTATCTTCGCACCAATAACTTTACCTTTTCCAGCAAAACAAGCTTTTAACCCAGAGAACCGCCCCCTATACTATTTTACTGCGGCGATAAAGATATCTCCAATGGCCAGGAGATCGTCTTTTCTTGGTTTTCTTCCTTGAGATACATTTTCAAAGATAACCCTTCCCAAGGCTGCAATCATAGAATATAAAAATAGATCTCCGCTCACTCTTTTACCTGAACATAAAATAACTTCTCCGAACAGTTCGCCTGCTTTCTCCTGCTTTCTTCTTAATTTTTCGAAGAGCTCATTTATCTTTTTTTTGCTGTCTTCCTTTTGCATAAAATCATAGCCAATTCTTTGCATAATAATAAAAATTTTAGAATTTTCTTCCAAAAGATTTATATAAAAATCTACTATCATTTTAACCCGTTGTTTAACATTGCTGGTTGTAGAAATTATTTCGCTAATCTTCTCAAAAATCTTTTTTACATTTACTTCCAAAAGTTGGGAAGCTAAATCTATTTTGGAAGGGAAATAATAATAAATAGTGGGTTTTTTTATTCCAGAAAGCTGAGCGATGTCATCCATTGTGGCTTCGTAAAAACTCTTTTTAAAAAAGATGTCCCGGGCTGCCTCTAAAATTTTTTCTTTTTTATCAATATTTTCTATATTCATTAGAAAGACCACTCTCCCATCAGGTATAGACCCTCTGCGCTTCCCATCTGTCCCAGCTTTGAGGTTTGGTCGCCCAAAACAGAAACATAAGAAAGGGTAATCGAAAAATCATCGGTGAAATCATAACTGGCACCAACAGAATTTACCATGCTTCCATCTTGAAGACTGATTATGCCTAAATAGTTGAGAGTAAGTTTACTATCTTCTAAGTCTTTTCTGGCGTTTAAAGAGATATAAGGGGAACATTGGTCACCTTCTTCAAAGGCAAATCCCCATATGAAACCTACATTTAAATAAAGGTCAAAAGAGGTAGTATAATCTGCACCGATTACTGCTTTTATGTAAGGGTCTTTTAGTATATCTTCGCCCTGCACTTGCCAGGGCTGAGGAACTATATAAGCTAAATCACCCCTTAAAGTAGCCCCTTCAATCCCCGGAAAATCTCCTTGAAATTCAAAACCAAAAACATCTTTTTTAGGATACCCCAAGCCCAGATTTAAAGTCATTCCGGAAACACCGGGAACAGGTTCCACGGTTTCAGGATAAGAATTAAGATAATATCCATTATAGTAACTAATTGCTGCATCAAAAGAGGTAAAACTTCTTCCTAATTTTATCCCCCAAACCGGGTTTTCCGGAAAGGCATGAGTTATATTAATAGAGCTTATTTCTATTCCTTGAGCTTGGAATTGGGGGGCAAACATCGAAAGGTAGATTTGCTCTTCGTATTTTTCCGGCATGTAAGAAGGAACGAAAGAAGGTAGTGCTATTGCCTGTAAATAAGTAATATCATTAAAATAATAAGTTGCATCAGCGGCTAATACTCCGTTTTTCTGGGTCATAGATGTAAAAGACATTCCAGGCGGCAGGGGATTAAAATTATCCAAAGGACTGAACATATCCGCTGATCCCCAGCTTACAATTAACAGACCTGTTCTTATATCGAGTTGGGGAATAAGGTCATAAGCGCCTATATAAATTTCTTTAGGTATGAGCATAAAAGGATTTGTAGAAGATTTATCAGAATATCTAATGACTAAATCTCCTTCTGCAAAAATTTCTTCAGTAAAATTATGAACAAAATTGAGGTCTAAATTTAAAGTATTGCTTAGATTATTTTCTGTGAAATTGTATCCTCCTGAATAGGTTAAGCTCCCGGAAAAATCTCCGGCATAAGCAGAAGTTGAAAATAACAAAATTATAAATACTACCCAAAAAATATTTCTTTTCATAATTATATTTTTCTCCTCCATTCTTTTCAGTATCACGTATCGAGTATCACGTATCGAGTCAAAATTCAACACAATTTTCACAAAACTGTCATTGTGAGCTCCGATTTTATTCTATCTCCTGAAATTTTCTTATTACTCATCACTTATCACTGTATTTCTTCCTATACGCTCTACGCTAAACGCTCTACGCTATTTTAAAGAGTCGGCTTTGACAATGTTCTGATACTAAAGAAGTCGGATGGTAATTCTATATCATATTCAATTTCTTTCATTGCGATCTTAGTTTTTTTATTCTCTTTTGTATCAGTAAATACTATCTCCATAGGTGTAACCTTGTCATTATCGTCAAGTTTTATTTTATTAATGGTTAAAGTTTTGGTTAACCCACTACCTGTTTCATAAAACTCTACTTTTTTGGCGTAAAAATTTTCTTTATCTACATGAAGGATAATTTTTTCATAAGATACATCTTCTCCGCTCGGTAAAACTTCTATAATGTATTCGCTGTCTGTTTCTTCCAGAAGATTTTTTTCGTAATCTTTGTCTTCATAATCCATGCTCATATCTTCATAAGAAAGGCCTGTTCCCATAAATTCATCACCTTTTGAAGACCCGGCGATTCTCCTTGCTTTACCATAGGCGGGCATGTATAAATATATTTTTTCTCCATCATCGATATTTAGAAGAGTTACACCTTTTACCGATTTAGGAGAGAGAAACCTAACAAGGGTGCTGCTCTTTCCATCTTCTCCCTCTTGAGAGAACATTATCATCTCTCTTACTTCCTCGTTTCCTTCCTCGTCAATTAAAATCATTTCGGAAATAGTTTTTTGAGTAGCAAAATCAGGCGATGTCCCTTCCATTTTATCCATGATTTCATCCACGGTTAGTGTTGTTTCTGTTCCGGCATAAGCCATAATGCCTGAAGACAACAAGCAAACAGTTAACATCGTAAAAAAATATTTTATTATTTTCATTATTTTGACTCCCTTTTTATTTTAAAATCAACTTTATCTAATAATATTGGAAGAAGTAACAGGGTATATATAACACTTACCAGCATTACACTTCCAATCAATTGACCAAAAGATGCCATCATTTTAATACTGGAAAGGCTGAGTACAAAAACTCCGGCTGCTATAGAAATAGAATTAAAGACGATTGCTCTTCCGGTTCCGGTTAGGGTTGTTTTTAGCGCATCTATTTTTTTATTGCGTTTTAATTCATTTTTATAGCGGGATATAAAGTGAATGGTATAATCATCCCTGCTCCTATAGCGATACTTGCCACCATCATGGTAGATACGTTTAAGGGTATATTAAAGACCCCCATAGCACCACCCGCGGTAATGATAGTTAAAATAAGAGGGATGATAGAATATAATCCTACTTTAACAGATTTAAATTGAATGACCAACATGGCGAATACCATTAAGAATGCAAGAACGATACTCCTTATCTGTCCTCTGAATAGACTGCGGTTTATTCGATCGGTTATGACCGGGGTTCCGCTCAACCGAAAAGAGAGTTTCGTAGTTCCATTGTCATCAGGTATAAAAACAATCGTATCATTTAAATACCAGAAGATATCATTTTCCTCATCGGTTAATTGGTCACCTAAATAATTTTCTGCCATTAATTGTGCCGCTTTTATTTTTTCTCTTTCCCTGGCCATATTTCGAGAATCTTCCAGTATTTCCAGCAGATAGAGAGCATCATCTTCAGATAAGTCTATTTGACTAATAAGTTCATCTATAAAGAAATCTACTGTTTGCTCATTTTGGATATAAGATGTAAGTAAAGGAGAAATCTCCTCCCTGGTTAATCCTAAATCTTCAATTTCCAAAGAAGATAGAGACAAAATTTCAGAAATAAATGTCTGGTCTTTTCTTTCAAATTCATTATTTGGTTGAGCAGCCAATCGAACCAATTCTTTCTTGAAGTCGTCAATATTTTTTATCTCTATACCTTTTGCCTGAAGGGAAGAAATAATTTCATCTGCAATATAGGGGTAATAATTTTTACGTTCTTCTTTTTCTAATGATTGAAGATCTACCTGTTTTACATTTTTGGGAATGGTTTCTATAAATGTCCTTATTTTTGCAATGGATAAATCGAGGGCATCAGAAGTCATTTCTTTTGACTTGATGGATACCAGTGTGTCTTTATCATCATCTCCAACCATAGAAGTAACGTATTCATTGTTCTGGGCAAAAAACCAGAGATTATCAATCTTTTCCAAACTGGCAGGTATGATCTTTTTATTTTCCATTGCATCATTAAGATCAATTAAAAAATCGCTGATTGAAGACGGTTCTTTTAGTGAAGGGAGTCGTTTCGAGTAATCCTCAATTTTTTTTATCTGTCTTAGGACATAAGGATTTTTGACATTATCAGCTTCAGTGTAAATGTAAAGCGTATCTACTCCGCCAAATTTTTCTTTGAAATAATTCAAAGTTTTTACAACTTGGCTCTTTTCTCCCAATCTTGATTCCATGGAAGAATCAGGTATGACCTGAGTAGCAAAGCCGATTCCTCCTAAAACTACGGCTAATACAATCATGATAACCATTTTCCTTTTTTCTGAAACCAAATAAAAAATGAGATCCAATAATTTACTGACTATATCTTTAGAATCAGAAGAAAATTTTTTATGTATTTTAGGAGGAGGGAAAAGTTTATAAAAAGCGCCCAGAAAAAAAGTTGCCAGTATAAAAGCGAAAAATATTCCCAGGGTAGAAAAAATACCAAATTCGGTAATGGGTCTTACGATGGCAGCAGAAAGAGACAAAAAACCGGCCATAGTCGTCAAAGCACTCATTAATATGGGTACAAAAGTATGTTGGAAAGTCATTTTGACTGCTTTAAGCGGTTCAAAGCGATATCTTTCTTCATAATAACGGCTTACAAAATGTATTCCATAAGCAGTTGCCAGAGATATCATAATAACCGGCAGAATAGCAGCTACCATGGTGACATTTCTGCCAGTGGAAGCGATTAATCCCAAAACCCAAACCGAAGACATAAAAGCAACGAAAAGGGGTAATACGACTCCCCGAACACTTCGAAAGCAGAAGAAAAGGACAAAGAGCATGATAATGATGGCGGCAATACTTAGACCCATGGTACCCCGGGAACTTTCTGATATTTCTGCACTCATTAATGGCATGCCTGAATAATATATTTTTGTAGCTTCTCCTTTTAAGGGTTCAATTATTTTTACTAAATTATTTTTTAGCTCGCTTCCTGAATAACCTTCTTTTAATTCTATGATTAATAGCGTGACATTTCCGTCTGCGGATATAAATTTGCCCATAACCATATTATTTTTTAGTAGCGTATCTTTAAGCTTCCTGGCTTCTTCATTATTTTCCGGAAAGATTTCAACTAAATCTTTGACTTCCAATCCAAATTCAGTGCTTATAATTTCAGGCATATTTAAAAAAGAAATGACGGATTTTACATAGGAAGTGTCATTTAATTTATCAATAATGTTTTTTACACTCCTTAGGTTCTCTACCTGGAAAAGATCATCATATTCCAGAGAGATTACTGCTGTTTCTGATTGCTTACCACCAAACTTATCCACGATTTCACTATAAAACTCTATATCCGGGTCATCCTGGGGCATATATTTGGTAATATCATCTTCGATGGTTAACTTGTTTAATTGTGAGCCTGCCAAAATAGTGATGACAATGGTTATTATCACGATTGGCCAGGCATATTTTGTAATAATACCGGCAACTTTTTTCATCATTTTACTTTCCCTTTTACCCTCTCAATATTTTTGACTGATTTTCATTATAACTGACTGGTCAGTCGAATGTCAAGAAAAATAAAAAATAAAAAATATTTTTGTTACGACCCAAAATATTTATTGTTAGTGTAAACTTTAGTGGGGTAGTTAGAAGAAAAAAATATTTATTGTTTTATTTGAACATTTATTGGTAATCTTATATAATAAATTTAGTAAATAGAAAAGAAGGAGGAAAAACTATGAAAAATAAAAGATTTTTAAAATTTTTAAATTATTTGTTTATGACCGTTTTTCTAATTTTAGTGTTAACTTTTGCATCACTTGCTGAAACTGCTCCCAACGGAATTATAGGGCTTTTAACTGATTGGGGAGAGACAGATTACTTTGTCGGCGCCTGTAAAGGGGTAATGCTCACTGTTGAACCTGATTTAAATTTGGTAGATATCTCTCATGGTGTAACTCCTTTTGATATTCAAGAAGGTGCAAATATACTTCTCTATGCTGCTCGAGAGTTTCCGGAAGGTACTGTATTTCTGGCAATTGTAGATCCGGGAGTGGGCACAGAAAGAAAACCTCTTTTAGTTGTAACCCAAAATGATAAATATTTTATTGCACCGGATAATGGAATATTAACTCTGGTAATAAATGAGATGGGAGTAAAAAAGGTTTATGAACTTAAGAATGATAAATATTTCAGACCCGGAAAAATTTCTAAAGACTTTCACGGAAGAGACATCTTTTCTCCTGTGGCTGCTCATATAGCTTCGGGGGATTCGGTTTCAGAAGTGGGTCCAGAGCTCAATCCGAAAGATCTGGTAATGTTTCCCATTAAGAAATCCAAGGTTGAAAATAAGACAGCAATCGGTTATGTGGTTTATCTTAATCAATATGGGAATATAATAGTGAATATTATTCAGGATGACTTTGATGCATTGGGTATCAAACTTGGAGATTATGTCAATGTAAAAATAGGTGATAAGACTCAAAAGATTAAAGTGGGAACTACCTATGGAGATGTCCCTGAGGGAGATTGGGTGTGTTTTATTGCCTGTAACGACGTTCTCGAAATTGCCATAAACTGGGGGAATGCCAATGAATTCTTCCAAACCGAACTGAATAGCCTCGTGAAACTTGAAAAAGTCAAATAATAATTTAAAATTCAAAACTTTTCGAACCCCTATTTTTGTCTCCTGACGTCTATTTTTCCTTACGCAATACGAGTAAAGCTTGACAAGAAGAGTGGTTAAAACCTATAATATCAGTAACAGAATACAATAAAAGAAAAAAATAAAAGGGGAAAGTAGGTAGACGACCAATTTTAGAGAGCTGATGGTTGGTGAAAATCAGTATTGGCTTTATCGAATTCCGCCCTTTTTAATATTTCCGGTGAAATCAAAATATTCGGAAACACATCTTAAGATGCGTTAAACAATCAGCCAATGAAGGATAGGATATTTTCCTATTGAATCAGGGTGGCACCACGTGATT
Source organism: bacterium (assembly GCA_018903015.1). The sequence goes on along the minus strand of JAHIPR010000008.1, from coordinate 733 downwards.
AAACTCTCGTCCCTAGTAGTAGATGTTACTAGCTGACGAGAGTTTTTTGTTTATTTAAAAAGGCAATGAATATATATGAAAGAATTTGAAATCCTCGAACATACCGCCGATATCGGAATAGCGGCTTATGGAAAAACCAAAAGAGAAGTTTTTATCAATGCTGCCAGGGGAATGTTTGAAATTATTGCCGGGGAGACCAAAAACCTTAAAGAAAACTTTTGTGATAAAATAAAGCTGGAAGCTGACAATTTGGAAGGCTTACTCTTCGCCTGGCTTAATGAACTTCTATATATCAGTGAAACGAAATTAGTTATTTTAAATAAATTTGAAATAGAAGATTTATCTAATAATAAAATTGGTGCAGAAGTTAAAGGAACGAAAATTAACCGGCTCGGCTGCAAAATAAAAAGAGAGATAAAAGCCGTAACTTACTATCGTTTAGAAATTAAAAAAGATGAGGAAAGCGGACTCTGGAGAGCCCAAGTAATTTTCGACATCTGATTTATTCAGAAACAAATTGAATGCTAAAATTCTCGTTGTAGGACAGGCGTCCCTCGTTTTCACGAGAGCAGGCTCGCCTGTCCTGGCGATTAAAAATTATAAAAGGAGGAGATTAATATGAAAGAATCCTGGGATGGACCTTTAAACAAGATAGATGAGTATCGTTGGGAAATTCCCAAAACTTATCACTCCGGGATGAGAGTTCCCGGTCTTATTTATGCTTCTTCAAACT
>JAHIPR010000105.1 GCA_018903015.1 bacterium | reverse complement strand
TTGAGGATAAATTAATCCTCGTAGGACACCAGATATTTCTGCTTTTAAAGGAACTTCTCCTACTTCTGCAATTATCTCACCTGCCTTAACCAAATCTCCTATTTGATGCAAAGGCACAATTTTACCTTCAGCTGGAGCTCGCAATAACCTTCTCTTCGATTCTCCTCCCACTTCTCCGGGCACACCCGTATCTGGCTCTGCCTGCCCCTGATAGCAAAGTTTCCCCAGGTTATGTCCTCTCTTGGTTTCTACTACCACATCAACATCCTCTCCTGCGGTGAAACCCGGTCCTAAGCCAATAACCAAAGGTGCTTGGTCTATCCTGGTCCCTAAATTACGTTTGGCTAAAATAGCATCTACTAAGACGGTGGGAGAAAGTTTTTCAATACAACTTCCTTCCCGGTCTATTAAAACCGCAATTTTCCTTTTTTTGATAATGTCTTCCGCTTTTCCCCAGGAAGGAATCAAAACAGCTTCTATCCCTTCTACAATAGCTTCGCCCTCATAAATAGCCCGGGCAAAAGAAACGGGAAGACGGATAACGGTGGGACGTTCTATTTCTAAAATCATTACAGGAAAACCAGCCCGAAAAAGTCTTACCGCCACACCGGTAGCCAGGTCTCCTCCACCTCGGATAATCACTAATATATTGTTCATCTTATTTAAATCTTTCCCCTTTTATGAAGAGAGTTAAAGATATCTTTTATCCTCTCGTAATCTTCTTCCCGGTCAATATCTAATAATATGGATTCGTTTGATATTTTAAACCTTTTTATTCTCTCAGGATGAGCCTTAATTAAAACTCTGCCCCCTATGTCCCCGGTAAGACTCATTAACTCCTCTTTCCAATAACCATCAAAAAGTACGGGATTCCCTTGTCTATCTTTGTAAAAAGGAACTACTATCTCTTTTTTGCCCGGAGTAAAAGCTAGAAGCATTTTATATAATATAGATGGATTAATTAAGGGCTGGTCGCCCAAAATTATAAAAAATCCCTCTACATCTTCAGATGGGATCTGGGAAAGTGCTTTTCGTATAGAAGTACTCATCCCGGATTTATATTCAGGATTAAGAACAATTTCCGCTCCCCAGTTCTTTCCTATTTCAATAATTTCTTTGTCTTCAGGGCGAACTACTAAAAAATATTTATCTAAGGGGGTTAACTTTACTGCTTGTAACACCCATTCTATCAGCTGCTTATCACCCAGGGGAAGAGTTAATTTTACTTTCCCCATTCTTTTGCCTTCCCCTGCCGCTAAAATTATTCCGTAAATCATGGTGTTTTTACCCTCCTGATTACCTCAGCTACCACTTCCTTCTGACTAGCAGCTCCTATAATTATATCACTAATCCCCCGGGGACAAATCTTTAAAACCTGAAAGGTTAATTCTTCGGCCATCTTTAGGTCTTCGGGGTCTTCTACTTTATTAATAAAAAGATGACGGCGGCAATCTTGGGGAGCTCCTTTAAACAAACCTTTAGGATGGCAAATTAAACAGGATAGGGTTTCTACCTCGATCTTTTCTCCCAATTTTAATCCGGTCAGTTGGGAGCAAATTTCAGAACGAAAAACATTTTCTTCCTGCAAAGAAAGACCTAGGGCATCTATACCAATCACTCCTACCAAATTTGTAGTTGGTAAAGGAATTACCGGCTCATGAGAAGCCGGAGCTTTTACCGGCCTCCCCGCTGCCCCATCAGCTTCTATCAAAAAATAATCTGCTAATTTATCCTCCCACCATTTATCCAACCAATCAGGGGGCGGCCCGGAAACTTTTTCTTCTCCGTTATCCTCAATTTTCTCTCCTATAACTGCTAATCTTCCGCCTTTGCTTTTAAGAGAAAAATATTTTTTAATACTTTCCTGAATAATCTCTTCATTGTGTCCTTCAATTAATATGCCCTTTTTTATAAAAGGAGCTAACTGCCAGGCAAACATTTTGGTAGTGGTAGTTAGAATTATTCGTTTATTTTTAAGAAGCAGTTCTTCAGCTAATCGATTAAAAAGAGCACTCTTCCCTCCTGCACCTACCAGAGATATAAAAGCTCTCTCTTTTAAATTTAAAGCACTACAAATTTGCACCTGTTTTTTTCTCCATAAATATAAAATTATTAGAAACACTTTCTTAGGTATTAACCTTCGAAGTTTATCTTTTTGGCATATATTTCTCTAACTTTTCAATCAACCAAAATTTTACTTTCTCAACCGTTGCCCTTTGATTTAAGGGTAAAAATTTAGTCAAATCTTTTTTAATTTCCCGATCTGACATCTCCCTAATAATATTCATAATCTCTTTAAGGTCAGTTTTTTTATTGTAAAAAGACATCTTCAAATTAACCAAATCTCGGTCAATCTCTATCTTTTTACTTAATAAAAACCAGATATCAAAAAGGTCTCTTCCCTTCCCTCTAATTATTAGAGCTCTAATTTTTTCGGCTAAAATCTCTTTAACAGCTAAATGCACCACTAAAGGATAGGGAGAAATAGGAAAAGTAGTTTCAACATAATTATTTTCAATATAAATCGGTTTTTCTCTTAAAGAAATATCTAACCTAACCGTTAAGGGAAAGCTAAAATCGGATATTTCTTGAAATATTCTCCCGGTAAAAGAATCAGCAATAGACTTCTCTTTTTTAAAATATACCGGCAGTTCCCTGGAGAGATTTTTTATTGCTTTTTGAATTAAAGTGTGAATCTCCTCTTCACTTAAAATACTGCTAAAATCCAGATCTTCAGAAAACCTAAAAGACCCATATAAAAACTTAATTGAAGTCCCTCCTTTAAAATAAATCTGATTACTCGTTGGTAATTCATAAAAATATTTTAAAAATAGGAGCTGGAGATATTCTCGATAGACAGAAAACGAATCTATCTTCAGTTGTTGAGCAAAAACTTTTACCTGTTCTCTACTTAACATATTTTTCCACCAAATTTTTTAAAGGTAAGAAATTATAATATTTTATCATTTTTTTCAACTTATTCTTATTAATTGGGGATAAATTTATTTCATCTAAGGATACACT
>JAHIPR010000104.1 GCA_018903015.1 bacterium | reverse complement strand
TTAATGGATTCTCATACTATTTCTAATAAAAAATTAGTTGATTTTTTAAGAAAAATAGCAGAGGAAAACAAAATCAAATACCAGACTGATATATTACTGGGAGGGGGTACTGATGCTGGAGCTATACAAAGGAGCAAATCCGGGGTACCTGTCTGCACTCTTTCTATTCCTACCAGATATATTCATTCAGTAGTAGAGATGTGCCATAAAGAGGATATTGAGAGTTCTATCAAATTACTTTGCAAATTTTTAGAAAATGCCCATAAGGGAGAGTTCTAAAAACAGTATATAGTATCGGGTATCGAGTATATAGTGAAGAATAGCGTGGAGCTGAACTAGCGTGGAGCGTACAGCGTATAGCGTATAGTGAAGAAAAAAGATAAAGAAGAAAGATAAGGTCGTAAGGTACAAGTAGGGGCAGACCTTGTGTCTGCCCGAAATAAGTAATGTGTTGTAGGGGGTTCGATTCATCGGGCCCGTTAAAAACACCAATTTTTGTCATTGCGAGGGAGTGAAACGACCGAAGCAATCTCCAACAGGGATTGCCGCGCTCTGATAAATCAGAGCTCGCAATGACATAAAATAAAGTAGACTGTAAACCGATAACTGAAAACTTATATCAATGATAGCGATTATTTACTTACCACTAATTTAATTGGCAAATTGGTAGATTTTAAAGTTTAAGTTTTGAACTATGGTTTTTTGCTTTTAGCTTTAAGCTTTTAATTTAATAGAGTAGAGGCACGGCGTTGCCGTGTCTTCTAAACCAACACGACGCGCCGTGTTGCTACTAACTGGGCAACTAAATTTAATTGGTAAATTGATTAATTGGATAATTAATTTGTAAATAAAAAAATTATTTAAGAATAATTAGGAGAAGATGCAAAAAAGGGATATTCTATTAAAAATTTATAGAAGTTTATATAATTATTTTGGGCCATTGAACTGGTGGCCGGGGGATACTCCCTTTGAGATAATGGTGGGTGCGATTCTTACTCAAAACACTTCCTGGAGCAATGCAGAAAAAGCGATCAATAATTTAAAAAAGGAAAATTTGTTAGAACCCCGGAAACTTTATCGTATAAACCAGGAAGGATTAGCCCAATTGGTCAAGCCTTCCGGTTATTATAATATTAAAGCACAAAGATTGAAAAATTTTGTAAATTTATTTGTAAATGATTTTGAGGGTTCTGCTGAGAAAATGTTTTCGGGTGATGGTAGAGAGTTAAGAAAAAAATTATTGAAGGTAAATGGAATTGGCCCAGAAACAGCAGATAGCATATTATTGTATGCCGGAAAGAAAGCATTTTTTGTGGTTGATGCTTATACAAAAAGAATATTTTCCCGGCATAAATTAATTTCGAAAGATTCTACCTACTACCAAATACAGGAATTTTTCAACCAGAATTTGGACAGAGATGTAGAATTATTTAATGAATTTCACGCTCAGATTGTAATGCTCGGGAAAACTATATGTACCAGCAAGAATCCAGATTGTGCTAAGTGTCCGATTGATTTTTTAACTAGCGTGGAGCGTTTAGCGTAGAGCGGATAGGAAAAATAGTATTTAGTATTTAGTGAAGAAAAGAAAGAAAACAGAAGAATTGTTAGATAGTTAGCTTGTTAAAATTGTTGTGTATTATGGCGAAAGACAGAGGTAGGGGCAGACCTTGTGTCTGCCCGAAATAAGCAATGTGTTGTAGGGGCTTGATTCATCGAACTTGCAATAATGTAAGGGCACGATGCATCGTGCCTATTTGATTCAACACGGCACGCCGTGTAGCTACATTAACTGGTACTGGGTAACTAATGTTAATAGCAAACTAATAATAAATTTAAAGACAAAGGAGGAAAAATATGTTAGAAATTGTCAAAACCGAGGGGAAATCACTTAACGATTATATCGATATTATAGGAAAGGAAGAAATTGAAAGTATTAAGAAACTGGCTTTACCTCTAAAAGGGAAAAAGGTAGTGCATATAAATGCTGCCTCATTTGGAGGCGGAGTAGCAGAGATTCTATCTGCCTTAGTACCTTTAATGAAAGATGTAGGGATAGAGGCTGAATGGCAGGTAATAAAAGGTTCAG
>JAHIPR010000103.1 GCA_018903015.1 bacterium | reverse complement strand
TCAATATTTCTAATCGAAATTGGCTAAAAAATTAGATTAGAGCGATGAACATCGTTACAAACTGGAGTATATCTATTTATCTATTTAAATATATTTACTCTTTGAGTTCATTATCGTGAGTTAATGATATAAAATTGGGTGGTACCACAAGAACTTTTAACCTCTTGTCCTTTTACGCGGCAAGGGGTTTTTGTTATATTATATAAATTATAAAGCACGAGGAGAGATTTAAATGGAGTACAAAGATACCCTAAATTTACCAAAAACAAAATTTAAGATGAAAGCAAACTTAGCCCGGGAAGAGCCTAAATTGTTAGAATTTTGGGAAGAACAGAAAACATATAAGAAAGTATTGGAAAAAAAGAAGAACCTGAAAAAATACATCTTGCACGATGGCCCTCCCTATGCTAATGGTAATATCCATATAGGGACTGCCTATAATAAGATATTAAAAGATATAATCCCTAAATATAAATCGATGAAAGGGTATAATGCTCACTATGTCCCGGGGTGGGATACTCATGGATTACCTATAGAGTTCCAGGTTACCAAAGATATGAAAGTTGACTTAAGCGGGATAAACCCGGTTGAACTAAGGAAGAAGTGTACAGAATATGCCAAACATTATATTAACGTGCAAAGAGAAGAGTTTAAGCGGTTAGGGGTGATGGCAGAATGGGGAAACCCCTATCTAACCCTTAACCCTGCTTATGAAGCAGAACAGATAGAAATATTTAAAAAGATGTTTTCCAAAGGATATATCTACAAAGGATTAAAACCGGTATACTGGTGTTCTCATTGTGAAACAGCTTTGGCAGCAGCCGAGATAGAATATCACAACAAAGAATCTTCTTCTATATATGTTAAATTCTTGGTGAAAGATAGTTTGAAAAAAGTATTCCCGAAGAGCAAAGAAGAAAAAAACTATGTACTTATCTGGACTACTACCCCCTGGACTATTCCCGGTAACATGGCTGTTGCCCTTAATCCGGACATTGAATACAGTTTAGTTGAAACAGAAGAGGGGAATCTCTTATTGGCTTCCGCCCTGGTAGAAAAAGTAATGAAAGAAATTAAAATTGTAGATTATAAGATTATCGGAAAAGCAAAAGGTAAATTATTTGAGGGTTTAAAGTGTAAACATCCTATTTTTGATAGAGACTCGCTAATGATATTGGGAGACCATGTTTTATTGAATGAAGGGAGCGGTTGTGTACACACTGCACCGGGACACGGACAGGAGGATTATGAGATAGGGGTAAAATATAAAATACCTATATTTACTACCCTTGATAACCAGGGAAAATTTAACCAGGAAGGCGGAAAGTTTAAAGGATTAACTTATAAAGAGGGAAATATTGCGGTAATAGAAGAGCTAACTAAAAATGGAGCTTTATTGAAGGTTGGCAAAATAATGCATTCTTATCCCCACTGCTGGCGCTGTAAAAAACCGGTAGTATTTCGGGCGACCGAGCAATGGTTTGTTAACATCGAAGCCTTTCGTGATTTAGCCCTAAAAGAAATAGAAAGGGTTCAATTTGTTCCTGCCTGGGGTAAGGAAAAAATGTATGGTATGGTAGAGAGCAGAACCGACTGGTGCATTTCCCGTCAAAGGGTATGGGGAGTACCCCTCCCGGTTTTTTACTGTAAAGGATGCGGAGAAATTATAGTAAATGAAGAAACGATAAATTCGGTTAAAAAACTGTTTCTGGAAAAAGGGTCAGATTCCTGGTTTGCTCTATCCGCTCAAGAGATTTTACCCCAAGATTATCAGTGCCCCCACTGCCAGGGTAAAGATTTTGAGAAAGAGAAAGATATAATGGATGTATGGTTTGACTCCGGATGCAGTCATGCGGCAGTGCTCAAGAAGAGAGAGGAACTCCACTGGCCGGCGGAAATGTATTTGGAGGGGACAGACCAGCATAGAGGTTGGTTCCAAACCTCACTACTGACTTCGGTGGCTGCTTTTGAAAAGGCACCGTATAAAACTGTTTTGACTCATGGTTACACTGTCGATGCAGAAGGCAGGAAAATGTCCAAATCCATAGGCAATGTCATTGCCCCTCAGGAGATTATTGAAAAATATGGTGCAGATATATTGAGATTATGGGTGGCCTCTTCTGATTACCGGACAGATATCAGGATCTCTTCTAAGATATTAGATCAATTAGTGGAAATATACCGAAGGGTTAGAAATACCGCCCGGTTTATCCTGGGAAATTTATCAGACTTTAATCCTGATACAGATGTAGTTTCTTATGATAAACTTAAC
>JAHIPR010000102.1 GCA_018903015.1 bacterium | reverse complement strand
TGCCGGTATGGGATTAGATAAAGACGTAGCTTTAATTACTGATGGACGTTTTTCTGGAGCTACTCGAGGAGCATCTATCGGTCACATTGCTCCGGAAGCAGCCATGGGAGGTCCAATTGCTATTGTTAGAGAAGGAGATATTATTAAAATTGATATACCTCAAAAAAGGTTGGACCTTAAGATAGACGAGGAAGAGATAAAACAAAGATTAGATAAATTAGAATTACCGTCTTCTACAGCAAAATCAGGTTATCTGAAATATTATGCTAATTTTGTAGGGTCCGCTGACAAAGGAGCAGTAAGAAATATTTAAACTTTTGGGTATTGGCGGTTTTTTATCTATAAACTTGCCAGATAAAATATAAAAAAATTTTTGAACTCCGCTTGACATTTAAGATTAATTGTTGTAGACTATTCTCTAATAAACAAAAATTGTAAACAATGAAGGAATAAGTAGGCAGACCGAGATTGTTAAAGAGAGCCAATGGTTGGTGTGAATTGGTAACATAAGTTTGCCGAAGATCTCACCTTCAAATAATTTTATACACAGGTGAAATTACCTAGTAACCTGTGACGTCTCAAAGGCGTTATCTATTGTTTATTAATTAAGGATAAAGACTAGAAAGGTTTATAACTTCTTTTCTTTATTAAATTAGGGTGGTACCACGAATAACTTTCGTCCCTATTTTAGTCTTTATGGACTAAGATAAAGATGGAAGTTTTTTTATTTTTCGGGAGTATGCCTAGGGTTCCGTCTAATCAATTAAGGTTAGAGCCTGGACCGAGTGGTATAAAATACTAATATCACAGTATTAGCATTACACCGTGGGTAAAAAAGACCCCAGCGGATAGGTCCCTTTTGTTTTAACTAACGAAATGGATTTATTTACTGGGGTATTTTTATAGGCAAAAACAAAAGTGAAGTTTATAAATTATCTATTAATTTATTCCAAATTATAGAAAGGAAATGGGTTATATGAAGTTAACTGGAGCGCAAATAGTAGTAGAATGTTTAAAAAAGGAAGATGTAAAAGTAATATTTGGCATCCCAGGTGGGGTAATAATGCCTCTATATGATGTTTTTTATAGTGAAACCTCTATAAAACACATACTTACCAGGCATGAACAGGGAGCAGTTCATGCTGCTGACGGGTATGCCCGTGCTACTGGTAAAGTAGGTGTTTGCGTGGCTACTTCCGGACCGGGAGCTACTAATTTGGTAACCGGTTTGGCTAATGCGCACCTTGATTCTATTCCTTTGGTGGCTTTTACCGGTCAGGTGCCTACTAATTTAATTGGAACCGATGCTTTTCAAGAAGTAGATATCATTGGTATTACCTTGCCAATTACAAAAAATAGTTATGTAGCAAGAGATGTAAAAGATTTGGCCAGGATTGTGCAAGAAGCTTTTTATATTGCCCGAACAGGAAGACCCGGGCCAGTATTAATAGATTTTCCTAAAGATATCCAATTAGCGCAGACTGAATTTAAATATCCTGAAAGTGTTAGTCTAAATGGGTATAAGCCAACTTTTAGTGGAGATGTTAAACAAATTAAAGCAGCAGTACAAGAAATAAAAAATGCAAAAAAGCCGGTTATTTATGCAGGAGGAGGAGTAATTTCATCTAATGCTTCTTCGGAATTAAGAGATTTGGTTCTTAAAACTAATATCCCGGTTACTACAACTTTAATGGGTTTAGGCTCTTTTCCCGAAACTCACTCTCTATCTTTGGGAATGTTGGGTATGCATGGCACTCCTTGCGCAAATTATGCTATTAGTGATGCTGATTTAATTATTGCTTTAGGAGTAAGGTTTGATGATCGAATTACCGGAAAATTAGATGAATTTGCTTTGAAAGCCAAGATAATTCATATTGATATTGATCCGGCTGAAGTAGGGAAAAATATTTTGGTAGATATTCCCATTATAGGTGATATCAAGAATATATTAGAAAAATTAAATAAATATATTCTTAAAAAGAAAGAAATAGAGTGGCTAAATACGATAGAAGATTTTAAAAGAAAATATCCGTTAAAATATATTAACAACGAAGAGCTAAAACCACAATATATTATGGAAACAATTAGTAAAATTGCAAGAGATAATACCATCATTGTTACCAGTGTGGGGCAACACCAAATGTGGGCCGCCCAGTATTACCAATATACTGAACCTCGCAGTTTTATTTCTTCAGGAGGCTTAGGGACAATGGGATATGGTTTTCCTGCTGCTATTGGTGCAAAGATGGGTTGTCCTGAAAAAACAGTAATTTGTATTTCAGGGGATGGCAGTTTTCAAATGACCCAACAAGAAATAGCAACCGCTATGAATAATAATTTAGCTATTACAGTGATTATTATGAATAATGGTTATTTAGGAATGGTAAGACAATGGCAGGAATTATTTTTTGATAAAAGATATGCGGAAACTACTTTAAATGGCAATCCCGATTTTGTAAAGTTAGTTGAAGCTTATGGAGGAACGGGAATAAGAGTGAATAAAAAACAAGAATTATATCCTGCTTTAGAAAAAGCCCTTTCATTAGATAAATTTGTTTTAATTGATTGTCTTATTCCCAAAGAAGAAAATGTATTTCCTATGGTGGCTCCAGGCTCACCTATATCTAAAATGATAGGAGTTGAATAATAATGAGACATACTATAGCAGTTTTAGTAAAAGATCATCCTGGTGTCTTGGCGAGAGTGGCAAGCTTATTTACCCGCCGTGGTTTTAATATTGAGAGTCTGGCGGTTGGTCACACCGAAGAAACTGATATTTCCAGGATGACTATTGTGGTCAAAGGAGATGAACGGGTTTTGGAACAAATAACTAAACAGTTAAATAAATTAATTGATGTGATTAGAGTTAAAGATATTTCTCCTCAAAATTCAGTTGAAAGAGAGTTAGCTTTAATCAAAGTAAATACTAATTCCTTGCCCGCTCGCTCGGAGATAATTCAAACGGTAGATATTTTTAGAGCGAATATAATTGATGTAAATAGTCAGATAATGACCATTGAAACTACCGGTACAGAGAATAAGATTAATGCTCTGATCGAACTATTACGTCCTTTTGGCTTAAAAGAGGTTGTTCGGACCGGTAAAATTGCCCTATCTAGGGGGAGCATTACTACTTCTGGATTAAAAGAATAAGCTGAATAAATATTTTAAAATATAAAGATCGATTAAAAATAATATGAGCAATATGTAAACCGGTTGGTTTTAAAGATTAGATAAAAAACTAAAATAACAAGGAGGATTAGAAAGATGGCTAAGATTTATTATGACAAGGATGTAAAAAAAGAATATTTAGAAGGAAAGACTGTAGCTGTAATTGGTTATGGAAACCAAGGTCGAGCACAAGCCCTTAATTTGCATGATAGTGGACTAAAAGTTGTTATTGGAGTGGGTCCTCGAGATAAATATCCAGATTGGAACAAAGCTGAAAAAGATGGATTAAAAGCAATGAGTATTTTTGAGGCAGCTAAAGAGGCAGATGTTATTCAAATGTTAATTCCTGATGAAATACAGACGAAAATCTATTATCAAGAAGGGATTGAGAAAAATTTACAGGAAGGTAATGTCTTAATGTTTTCTCACGGCTTTAATATCCATTTTGGTCAGATTATTCCTCCTAATAATGTGGATGTAATTATGATTGCACCTAAGAGCCCGGGTCAATTAGTGCGGGAGATGTATGTTCAGGGTAAAGGTGTTCCTAATTTGATAGCTGTGTATCAGGATTATTCAGGTAAGGCTAAAGAAATTGGGTTAGCCTATTCCCAGGCAATAGGGGGAACTCGGGCAGGGACGATAGAGACCACCTTTAAAGAAGAGACCGAAACTGACCTGTTTGGTGAGCAAGTAATTCTTTGTGGAGGAGTTACCTCCTTGATTCAAGCTGCTTTTGATACTTTAATAGAAGCTGGATATCAACCAGAGATTGCTTATTTTGAATGTCTTCACGAATTAAAATTAATAGTGGATTTAATCTACAAAGGTGGAATTACTCTTATGCGAGATTGTGTTAGTAATACTGCTGAATATGGAGATTTAAAGGTGGGAAAGAGAATTATAACTGAAGAAACAAGAAAGGAAATGAAAAAAGTATTGACAGAAATACAAAACGGAGGGTTTGCCAAAGATTGGCTTATCGAAAATCAGGTGGGGAGACCTTACTTTAGAGCAATGCGCAATAAAGAAGCTAATTTTCTTATTGAAAAAGTTGGGAAAAAACTGCGGAGTATGATGCCATGGATAGAAGAATAATATCGTATTGTGTATAGTTAGGAAAGAAGAAGACAGAAGACAGAATAAGATAGTATATAGTAAAGAGGAATAGCGCGTAACGTGTAAAATTAGTTAGTTGGTAAATTGGTTGGTAAATTGATAAATGAGGTGAGGAGATTGAAAAATAAAGTTGCCTTTCAGGGAGAAAGAGGGGCTTTTAGTGAAATTGCGGCTCTCAAATTTTTTAGAAACTCTATAGATCCTTTTCCTTGTAAAAGTTTTAGTGAGGTTTTTAAAAAAAT
>JAHIPR010000101.1 GCA_018903015.1 bacterium | reverse complement strand
AGCAGATGGACATAATGCTCTTGTTGCTGGATTTCAAGGACAAAGGCAGTGGACCGACCATTTCCCCAACGGAGACTTTATGGAGACCATCTTAAATACTTCCTTTGATTGGAATGGAATTAGGGAAGCGTTTATCATTGCTACAGAAAACGACAGCTTAAACGGAATCTCTATGCTATTTAATCACCTATTAACCGACAGAGCACAGATATTTTCCGATATACGAACTTACTGGAGCCCTCAAGCGGTCAAACGGGTAACTGGCATTGAATTAAGCGGTCTTGCCCAGGGTGGTATTCTTCATTTGATTAATTCCGGTTCTACTACCCTGGATGCTACCGGCCAACAGAAGGAAGATGAAAAGGCGACCATGAAACCCTTCTGGGAGATAACCGAAGAAGAAGTAAAAAGATGTCTGGAAAATACGAAATGGTCTCCTGCAAACTTGGAATATTTTCGGGGAGGTGGATATTCATCTACTTTTTACACCAAAGGAGTTATGCCGGTAACCATGGTGAGGATAAATCTCATTAAGGGAATAGGGCCAGTCATTCAAATTGCTGAAGGTCATACTATAGACCTCCCTGCAAAAATTCACCAAATTTTAGATAAACGGACTGATCCCACCTGGCCTACCACCTGGTTTGCTCCCATTTTAACCGGTAGAGGAGCCTTTAAAGATGTCTATTCGGTGATGAACAGCTGGGGAGCCAACCATGGGGCGATCAGCTATGGTCATATCGGGAAAGACTTAATCACCCTTGCCTCTATGCTCAGGATACCGGTAGCCATGCACAATGTCCCTGAAGAAAAGATCTTCCGACCCAAGGCCTGGTCCTCCTTTGGGACTTCTGATTTAGAATCTGCTGATTTTAGGGCCTGTAATAGTTTCGGACCACTATATGGTAGAAAATAAAAGGAGAATTATTATAAATAAATATGCCCTGGGATTAGACTCTGACTCTGGTACCTTTTGTATAGTAGGTCCTGAAAAATACTCAGCTGTGATTGACATTAAAAGTTAATAATGCTATATTTTACTTAAATAAAATTTTAAAAATTGAATATAAGAACTCGTATAAACTCTTGAATATGGCAAGGGTGTTTCTACCAGGTGACCGTAAATCACAACAGGCTACGAGTGGAAGTGCACCTTAGGGAATCGCTTATTTAAGCTGATTTATATTTGTTAATATTATGTTACGCTTAGACAAGATTAGAACCGAGTGGTGCAAAGTATATTTATTTTATACTACACCGGAGGATTAAAAGCCCAGGCGGAGAGGTTCCACTCTGATTGATGGAATTTCTATTGTCTGGGCTTTTTTATTTGTGATAAAGTTTTTATTAATTGAGTCAATAAAAATTCGGGGAATTAAGGAGAAAGGTTATGGATGATAAAGTAGCGATAATTATGGGAAGTATATCAGATAAAGAGACCATGAAAAAATCAGCTGATGTATTAGATGAATTAGGTATTTCTTATGAAATGAAAGTATTTTCTGCTCATCGAACTCCTGACTTACTGTTTGAATATGTTGCACAGGTGGAAGAAAAAGGATTTAAGGTAATCATTGCCGGTGCAGGTGGAGCGGCTCATCTACCGGGAGTGATAGCTTCCAGGACATTGTTACCGGTCATTGGTGTACCCATAGAAACGAAAGTATTGGGAGGTCTTGATTCTTTGCTTTCTATCGTTCAGATGCCCGGTGGTATTCCGGTTGCCACCATGGGAATAGGAAATGCTAAAAATGCCGGGCTAATGGCTGCACATATATTGGCTGTTGAAAATTCTAAAATTAGAGAAAAACTTAAAGATTATAGAAAAGATATGGCACAGAAGATAAAAGATATTAAAATATAGCGTATAGTGTAGAGCGCATAGGATAAGAATAGTGAGTTGGTTAATTAGTTACCCGGTTAGTTAGTTGATGAATTAATATGAAACCAGATAACCAAATATTAACGACTAATTTAATTAGCAAATTGGTGAATGAATAGAGAGGAGCAAATTAATGGGGAGTGTAAAAGATTTAGAAGTACTAGAACGTCCAAGTTCGAATAAGAGCGGCAGAGGAAGATTTATCTTTTCGGACCGTTATTCAGTGTTTGATTGGGGAGAAATGCCAGATCATATTCCCAACAAAGGTAAATCTTTGTGCATCTCGGCTGCTTATTTTTTTGAAAAACTAGAAAGCATGGGAATAAAGACACATTATTTAGGTTTGGTAGAAGATGGTCAATCAAAAAGAATATCCGGTGTTAAAAGTCCTGTTGATATGATGGAAGTTAAGTTGTTTCGGGTATTAAAACCCGCAAAAACTAGCGACGGCTATAATTATTCGGTTTATAAAAAAGAAGATGGTAATTTATTGGTTCCTTTAGAAGTTATTTTTCGCAATTCTTTGCCTGCAGGTTCAAGTGTATTTAAAAGGTTGGAAAAAGGGGAGTTAGAATTAAAAGAATTAGGATTAAAAAAAATGCCTGTTCCCGGAGAAGATTTAGAAAAACCCTTTTTAGATGTTTCTACCAAGCTTGAGGAAAGTGACCGATATTTAGGTTGGGAAGAAGCCCGAAAAATTGCCCATCTTAGTGACAACGAATTGGAAGAGATTAGAAGGGTGACCTTATCAATTAACCAACTAATCGGGCAAGAAGCAAGTAAAATTGGTTTGAAATATGAAGATGGCAAAATAGAATTTGCTTTTGATGAAGACAGAAACCTTGTAGTGGTGGATGTCTTAGGTACTTTAGATGAATGCCGCTTTACTTTTAAAGAAATGCCCATCAGTAAGGAGATTGCCCGATTATATTATCGGAAAACTTCCTGGTTTAAAGAATTGATAGATGCCAAAAAGAAAGATGAATTAAATTGGAAAGATAAAGTGAATCTATCTCCTCCACCCTTACTGCCAAGATTAAAAGAACTTATTTCTATGGCCTATTGTGCATTTACCAATGAAATTACCAAAAAAGAATGGTTCGGGGGAATTTTACCTATACAAGAAATATTAAGAGAAATAAGCGAGATATTAGATAAATAATGAATAATAACAGTGAGGAGAAAAAAATGTGGTTGGTTAAAATTTATGTAACCTTAAAAAAAGGGTTATTAGACGCTCAGGGGAAAGCTATTCAAAATGCTTTAGAATCATTGGGATTTAAGGAAGTAGAAGAGGTAAGAATGGGAAAATATATAAATATTGAAATGAAGGGGCAGAATCAGCAGATGGTTATTCAAAGGGTTGAAGAAATGGGTAAAAAATTATTAGCTAATCCAGTGATTGAAGATTTTAATTATGCAGTCGAGGTGTTAAAGTGAAATTTGGAGTGATTCAATTTCCAGGTTCAACCTGTGATTATGATTGTTTTTATGCCCTTAATGATGTTTTAAAGGTGGAAGTTGAATTTATCTGGCACAAACAGACTAATTTAGAGGGATATGATGGCATAATTTTGCCAGGTGGATTTACCTACGGAGATTATTTAAGGGTCGGAGCTATTGCCAGGTTTTCTCCCGTTATGTCAGCTGTAATCGATTATGCTTCAGCCGGAGGATTGGTTCTGGGAATTTGTAATGGATTCCAAATTCTTACTGAAGCAGGTTTATTGCCCGGAGCATTAATGAAAAATAATAGTCTGCATTTTATCTGTAAGTATAGCTATCTCAAAGTAGAAAATAATCAAACTCCCTACACCGGTTCTTGTAAAACAGGGCAGGTTTTAAAAATACCTATTGCTCATGGAGATGGTAATTATTACATCGATAACCATGGTTTATCTGAGCTTATAGAAAACAATCAGATTATCTTTCGCTATTGCGAAAAGAATGGAGAAATTACTTCAGAAGCTAATCCTAATGGCGCTGTTTATAATATTGCCGCTGTATGCAACAAGGAGGGCAATGTTCTGGGAATGATGCCCCATCCGGAACGTTGCGTAGAAGATTGTTTAGGTTCGTCTGATGGTAAATATATTTTTAATTCTATTTTAAATTTTATAAAGAAAGGTTAAGTAAAATTGAAAAAAGTTTTAAAATTTAATTATGATTTTAAATTTTTAGTTTTAAGTTTTTACTTCGACGAGATACGAACAACGAGATACGATAATGATAGGAGATTATTTTATTGATGAAAAGCTTTAAGCAGGAAAAATTTTGGAAAAAATGGAATCTTAGCGTAAAAGAGTATGAAAAAATAAAAGAATACTTAGAAAAAGAACCCAATGAAGTAGAGTTAGGAATGTACTCGGTAATGTGGTCAGAGCATTGCAGTTATAAAAACTCAAAACCGCTTTTTAAATTATTTCCCAATTCAGCAGAATGGGTCCTTCAGGGACCAGGAGAAAATGCGGGCATTATTGATATTGGAGATGATCAAGTTATAGCCATGAAGATAGAGAGCCACAACCATCCTTCGGCCATAGAACCTTTCCAGGGAGCGGCAACCGGTATCGGAGGAATAGTGCGGGATATTTTTGCGATGGGTGCCCGACCTATAGCTTTGTTGGATTCTTTAAGGTTTGGAGATTTTAATAATCCTCAAACTCAATATCTTTATAAAGGAGTAATAGAGGGCATTTCTTTTTACGGTAATTGTATAGGGGTGCCTACAGTTGGAGGAGAAACAGTTTTTTCTTCAAGTTACCAAGAAAACATCTTGGTAAATGTGATGTGTGTAGGATTGGCTAAGAAAAATGATATTTTGCGGGCAGTAGCAAAAGGTGAAGGGAATTCGGTAATTTTAATAGGAGCGAAGACAGGCAGAGATGGAATTGGAGGAGCTTCTTTCGCTTCAACAGAATTAGATGAAAGTTCTGATGAAGATCGTCCTGCAGTTCAAATAGGAGATCCTTTTTCTGAAAAACTATTGATTGAGGCTTGTTTAGAGTTAAGAGGATTGGATTATGTGGTTGGGTTGCAAGATTGTGGAGCTGCCGGCTTGACTAGCTCTTTATGTGAAATGGCCAGTCGAGGGGATAGCGGGATAGATATTGAGTTATCCAAAGTGCCTAAGCGAGAAGAAGGGATGAATCCCTTTGAAATTATGCTTTCCGAATCCCAGGAAAGAATGATAGTGGTAGTTAAAAAAGGGAAAGAAAAAGAGATTAAAAATATTTTTGATAAATGGGGTTTAGATTCCGCAGTGATTGGTAAAGTAACTACTGATGAGAAATTAAGGGTGAGAGATAAAGGCGAAATAGTGGCAGAGATACCTGCTAAATCACTTGCCGAAGGAGCACCTACTTGTTGTCGTAAAAGGAAAAAGCCGGATATTTTAAATTCGGTCAATCAGCTTGATTTATCCAAGATATCTCCTCAACCCGATGATTATAATCAAATATTATTACAGTTGTTAGGTTCACCAAATATTGTAAGTAAAGAAAAAATTTATGAACATTATGATTATATGATAAGGAACAATACTATATTACCTCCCGGAGATGATGCTGCAATATTAAGAATAAAAGGAACTAAAAAAGCTATAGCCCTTACTACTGATGGAAACGGAAGATATTGTTACCTTGACCCCCTGATGGGAGGGAAGATAGCTGTAGCAGAAGCGGCCAGAAATTTGTCTTGCAAGGGAGCTTTGCCTCGAGCGGTAACCGATTGTTTAAATTTTGGGAATCCTGAAAAGGAAAATATCTACTGGCAATTAGAAGAATCTATCAAAGGGATCAGTGAGGCCTGCCGAGCATTACAAACCCCAGTAATAAGTGGGAATGTAAGCTTGTATAATGAAAACAAAGGGGAAGCTATTTATCCTACACCGGTTATAGGAATGGTGGGGATTATTGAAGATTATAATTATACCTGTTCTATGGAATTCAAAAATTATGATGATTTGATAGTACTTTTAGGGGAAAACAAAGAAGAATTGGGTGGGAGTGAATATTTAAAAGTTATTTATAATTTAGAAAGGGGAATGGCCCCGCAGATTGACTTATTAAAGGAACGGGCAGTTCAAAATGCTTGTCGGGAGGCCATTAAGAAAGGATTACTTTCTTCTGCTCATGATTGTTCAGAAGGCGGATTGGCTATAACTCTGGCAGAAAGCTGTATTAAAGGGAAAAAGGGAGCAAGAATAAAAATTAAAGATAAAATGAGAAGCGATGCCTTATTATTTGGAGAAAGTCAATCTCGAATCATTGTATCTATAAATCCGAAAAATCTATCTTTATTACAAGATATAGCCGATAAATACCAGGTTCCTCTTTTGATATTGGGTTCTGTGGAGGAAAAAAAATTAAATATAAACAGATTAATTAGCTTGAAAGTAGATCAATTAGAAAAAGTTTGGCGAGGCACAAAATAATGCATGAGGAATGTGGAGTTTTTGGAATTTTTAATAAAGAAGATGCATCTATAGATGCATCTAAATTAACTTGTTTTGCTCTTTATGCCCTTCAACATCGGGGACAGGAGAGTGCAGGGATTGCTGTATCTGATGGGGAGAAGCTCTTAATTTATAAAGATTTAGGGTTAGTATCTGAGGTATTTGACGAAGAAAAACTAAAGACCTTGCAGGGTAATTGTGCTATCGGTCATGTAAGATATTCTACAGCCGGTGCCAATATTTGGGAAAACAGCCAACCTATTTTAAAAAATTACAAGGGAGGAACTTTCTCTTTAGCTCATAACGGTAATTTAGTAAATCAGGCAGAATTAAAGGCAAAATTAAAAGAGAAAGGCATTCAAAGTTATTCCTCCACAGATAGTGAAATAATATCTAATTTAATAAAAACGACTCCGGAAGAGAACATTGAAAAGAACATTGAAATCGTAGCTGCTCAGTTAAAGGGGGCCTT
>JAHIPR010000100.1 GCA_018903015.1 bacterium | reverse complement strand
TGAGTAAACAATTATAACTAAAAATAAATATAACTCATTTTGTTTTAATAATTTTTGAATTCTTAAGCTTCTATTATTTTTTACCATTAGACCACCCTAATTACTATTTCTTGCTAATATATCCAGCAATTTAGCCTCGGTCACCTCATCTGTATTAACTTTTTTAATAATCCTACCTTCTCTTATTACCATTATCCGGTTACAATTCCGGATAATTTCGGGAATCTCGTCAGAAATAATTATAACCCCAATACCTTTGTTAGCTAACCCTTTGACTATATTGTGTATATTGCTTTTAGAAGCAACATCTATCCCTACAGTAGGACCGTTTAAAATAAATACTTTAGGGTGTGTAGCCAGCCATTTAGCTATAACCACCCGCTGCTGGTTGCCGCCTGACAGTGCCCGAGCTGCAGTCTCTAAAGACGGTGTAATTACATTTAACTCTTCCATCCATTCTTTTGCAGCTTCATACTTTTTGTTATTATCGAACAGTTTGAATCTATTCAACAATCTCTGCAATATAGTAACTATAATATTATTTCCGATAGACTGCTTTATAGATAAGCCCTGATTAAGCCTATCTTCTGGTAAATAGCTTAAACCCAGCTCAATAGCGTCTCGAGGAGACTTTATCTTTGCCAACTTACCATCGATATATATTTCTCCTGAATCCGGTCTATTCAAACCGAAAAGCGATAAAGCAAGTTCTGTCCGCCCGGAACCCATGATTCCGGTTATTCCTATAATTTCACCTGATCGAACTTTAAAATTTATATCCTGAAAATTACCTTTTTTGGAAAGATTTTTAACTTCTAATAGCGGCTCTTTCTGCCTCTCTTTCTCTTGGTAATCAAAAACAGAATCAACTACCTTCTTGCCACTCATATAGAAAGAAAGGGTATCGTGGTCCAACTCCTCAGTACTATAAACACCAACCTTTTTTCCATCCCGTATAACCGTTACTTTTTCAGATATCTTTAAAACTTCACTAAGCTTATGACTAACAAATAGGGTGGAAATTCCCCTTTTCTTTAAACCCAGAATTACAGAAAATAGACGATCAATTTCACTTTTGGTAATTGCCGTAGTAGGTTCGTCCATAATAATAAGTTTGGCATCTTGAGTTAGTGCCCTGCAGATAGCTACAAGCTGCCTATTCGCAATAGAAATATTTTCTACCTTTTCATCTAAATCCAGCTTTTTATTAATATTGGAAAACTCTCTCTTGGCGATATCACTTATTTCTTTCCAACTAATAAATCTCTTCTTTCTTTCTATCATCTGATTTAGTGAAATATTTTCAGCGATAGAAAGATTAGGGAATAAAGATAGGTCCTGATAGATTACCTGTATTCCTTCACTTATCGAATCGATGGCCTGTAAACTTTTGAACTTTTTACCATTTATTATTATTTCACCCTCGTCTGCCTTAACTACCCCGGCTATTATCTTTATCAAGGTAGATTTTCCCGATCCATTTTCACCGACCAGGCAATGTATCTCACCTTTGCTTATTGACAAACTGACTCTATCTAATGCTTGTACGCCCACATATGATTTACTTATATCTTTAACTATTAATAATTTTTCTAACTTTTCAACCATTATAACCTCACCAGGGCAATACTTTATAAACAAATTTTAGCTGTATCTTATTAAATAAAGTATCAATCTAATTCTTAAATGTAGTCTTTGTATCCGGTAATAATAAAATAATACTATTAATTCATACTATTATCTATCAAAAAATTTTATTTAAGCAAAGCTTAGGATTTACTAAATAAAGATTGGTTGAAGGGATAACAACCCTTCAACCAATCTTCTCTCTGTAGCAGATATGGTCTATAAATCGTACTCGTCTATATTTTCAAGAGTAACATCTTTCCAAGCGCTACCATAAATTATTGGTACACCATATTGGTTCTTTTTAATGGTAATATTTTCGTAACCAGGTCTACCTAAATCCATACCCTCTTTAATTTCATTACCCTTAAGAAGTTCCCAGGCTACCTTACAGGTAACATATCCTGCATCAGCTGGAACCCAGAAATGAATCGACTTGGCAGAACCGCTCTTTAAGTAATCATAGGCAACAGAAGGTAAACAGGTTCCGTATGCTGCAACTTTGCCTATAAGGCCTTTTTCTTCAATAGCCAGAGCAAATCCGGGTACTCCACACATAGCACTTCCCATAATACCTTTTAAATTTGGATAAGTTTTTAAAAGCTCTAAAGCCTTTTCGTAATCAATTTGCTGATTTTCGCGATCTTCTACTCTATCACATACTAACTCCATCTTGGGATATTTTTCTTTTTGTTGAGCAATTTCACCATCAACCCACTCATTATGAGTTGTGGAAGTAAGATGGCCTACAAAACAAGCATATCCTCCTTCATAATTCATATCTTTGGCCATAACATCCATCATATGTCTTCCGTAGGCAACATTATCAAAGGCTTCTATATCAAAACTTACCTGCTTCTGGTTAGATGCTTCATGAGTAAAAGTAAGAATCCCAGCATCATTTGCTTTTTTAAACACAGGTTCTAATGCTACCGGATCATTGGGAACAACTAGTATTGCGTCTACGCCCTTAGCAATAAGATCTTCAATTAGAGCTACCTGAGATGCTGGGTCAGCTGTAGCAGCACCAATTTGGTAGGCATTAACCCCGGTTTCTTTAGCAAATTGCTGAATACCTAACCTCATATTATCAAACCAGGCAACTCCTTCAAGTTTGACTACCATAACAATTTCAAAATCGTTATCGGCTGCTTGTGCTATCATAAATACAGAAAATGTGGATAGAATTACTGTTAAAACTAAAAACCATAATATTATCTTTTTCATTTTTTTCTCCTTTTTAAATTTAATTTTTAGCTAATCCATACTTAGCTATCCTTAAGACTTCTTTAAAATATATTAAGCTGTCTTAAGTTCGTTTCGAGCAAATCTTTTTCTTACCTCTTAATCACCTCCATTTTGGTACGAAGCTAACTTTTTGGATAGAAGCTGTAAAAAATCGGCCCCTTTAGCTCCGTCTATTATTCGATGGTCCATAGAAAGGCTTAATGGAAGAGACATTTTTTCTGATTTACCTATTCCAAGAATAGCAACCTGGGGAGGGTTAATTATGGGATTAAAATACTCAATACCCTGTAAGCCTAAATTAGTAATAGTGAATGTCCCCTTCTCGAAATCTTCAGGTTGCAATTTCCCTTTTAAGGCTTTATCAGTAATCTCTCTTCTTAATTGGGATATTTCGAAAATATCTTTACCTTCCAAATTCTTAAGTACCGGAACCATCAATCCTCTGTCTGTAGCTACTGCTAAATTAATATTTATCTCTTTGATGAACTTGTAATTTTCTTCCTCGAATATCGCATTAAATTCGGGGAATTTTTTAAAGGTGAGAACTAGGGCTTTAATGATAAAATCAACTAAAGAAAGATGTTGATTTAATCGAGCACTTACCTCCTTCCTTATATTTAAAAGCGAAGCAATGTCTATCTTCCTACAAAGGGTAAATTGAGGAATATTTTTATAACTATAAGTAAGCCTTTCGGCGCTTATTTTTTGCAATCCGGTTAATTTATATACTTCTTTGATGGTAAAATTTGTCTTTTCTCTTGTTTTAAAAAGATATCCTTCTATGTCTTTTTTAGTAATAACTCCTCCTGGTCCAGAACCATTAATTAAGGATAAATCTACTCCTTTTGCTAAAGCTAATTTACGGGCAATTGGTGCTATTTTTATTTTTTCATTTTTAATATCACTGCTATGGGTCAAATCTTTTTTAGGAAAAGATATTTTTTCTTCTTTTAAAGAAACGCCTTCTTCTTTTTGATTTCGCAAAAAGGGTTTTATCTCTTCAGGAGAAATTTCTTCTCCTTCTTCAATCAAGATCGCTATAACTGTATTTACCGGCACTGTTTCTTCTTCTTTAACAAATATTTTATAAATAATGCCGGTTTCGGGAGAATTTATTTCTACTGCCGCTTTAAATGTTTCTATTTCAGCAATAAGTTCTCCTTTAATAACCCTATCCCCTTCTTTTTTATGCCACTTAAAAAGAGTGACTTCTTCAACTTTTGATTCTGTTTTAGGAATCTGGATCTTCCACATATTTTTTCCTCTTTCCTTTCTTTTAATCGGAAAACATGGTCAAAATTTCTTCTTTAATCTTTTCTTTGGTAGGAATGACTTTTTTTTCCAAGGCGCTACTAAAAGGAATTGGGGTATTTAAGGAGCCTATTCTCTTGGGAGGGAATTCCATATTCCAAAAAGCTTCTTGTATAACCACAGAAATTATTTCTCCTTGCACCCCACCATTTACCGGAGATTCATCAACAACTAACAATCTCCCAGTTTTTTTAACAGAATTAATAATAGTATCTTTATCTAAAGGAACTAAAGTACGAGGATCAATTACTTCTATACTTATTTTACCTTTTAAATCTTCGGCAACTTCTAAACTATGTTTAACCATCCAAGAAGTAGCCACTAAAGTAAGGTCTTCCCCCTCCTTCTTAACTGCTGCTTTGCCAAGAGGGATAGTATATTCCTCTTCCGGAACTTCTCCTTTTTGGGTATAAAGTTGTTTATGTTCAAAAAAAATCACTGGATTATTGTCTCGAATTGAACTTTTAAGAAGCCCTTTAGCATCATAAGGATCAGAAGGAATCACCAATTTTAATCCAGGGATATTCATAAACATAGAATGAAGAGTCTGAGAGTGTTGGGCCCCTCCACCAAACCATTCTGTTCCTTCGGGTGTCCGAATGACCATAGGAACAGACAATTCACCATTTGATAGATAACTCATTTTAGCGGCTTGATTTACAATTTGATCTAACCCTATCATAATAAAGTCCACAAACATTATCTCTGCTACCGGTCTCATCCCTCGCAGGGCTGCTCCTACTGCTGAACCGATAATTGCTGCTTCTGAAATAGGAGTATTTCTTACTCTGTCTGGACCAAATTCATCTACCAATCCTCTATTTATACCAAATCCGTATCTGGTAATATCTTCTCCTATAACAAAAACATTTTTATCCTTACGCATTTCTTCTCTTAAGGCAGATTTTAAGGCTTCAATATACATGATCTTAGCCATTAACTTCCTCCTGATATACAAATTTACCAACTGTTTTGGCAAGCGGTTCTTCACTTTCAACGGCAAATTTTATTGCTTCTTCTATCTCCTTTTGAATCTCTTGTTCTATTTTTTCTGCTTCTTCAAAAGATAATATATTTTCCTTAAGGAGCTTTGTTTCATATTTTTTGACCGGATCATACATCTTCCTCCATTCTTCCTCTTCTCCTTTTGGTCTATAAGCACCTAAATCCCCCGATGAATGTCCGGATAATCGATAAGCTACACATTCTATCAGAATAGGACCTTCTCCTCGGTGAATACTTTCTACTGCTTCTTTAACCGCTTCATATACTTTAAGAACATCTGTTCCGTCAACAGTTTTCCCGGGCAAAGAATAAGCACTTGCCCGATCAGATATCTTCTCTACCTTTTGATGTTGCTCTCTGGGTGTTGCTTCAGCATATTGATTATTTTCGCAAAGAAAGATAATGGGTAGATTCCATACAGAAGCCATGTTTAGTGCCTCATGAAAAAAGCCTATATTAGTTGCTCCATCTCCAAAAATACTTAAAGTCACTATATCATCTTTTTTTATTTGACTGGCCAAAGCTGAACCGACAGCCAGACAAATATTACCTCCTACAATTCCACTTGCCACCAACATTCCTCTTTTTGTATCAACCAGATACATGCTTCCACTTCTCCCTTGATTTGTTCCGGTAACTTTACCGTAACATTCAGCCATAATACTTTTAGGAGAAGTCCCTCGGGCTAAATAATGACCGTGTCCTCGATGATTCGAAAAGATAATATCTTTTTCGGAAAGAGCCTCTATGGCACCAACTGCTATAGCCTCTTCTCCATGACAGGTATGTGAGTGTCCATTTAATTTTCCATCCCGATATATTTGTTCAAGCTTATCTTCGAATTTACGAATTCTAAGCATGCTTTCAAACATTTTAATTTTCTGTTCTCTACCTATCTCCATACCTTAGTTATCCTTTCTTTCCTTGTTAGTAATTTCTTTTTCAATAATTTCCAAAGTCCATTATGCTAAACATCTTTTTTTAAATAGACATCCCAAAATCTAAATTATTTTATAGTATTTATTAAATACTCGGCAACCCCTTTATTGGTAACAATAATATTTATATATCCACCGCGTAGTGCGCCTAAAATAGCTTCCTGTTTATCTTCGCCACATGCTACACCTATCACAATGGGTATGTGCTTCAATTCTTTTAATCCTAAACCTATCATTTTATTATGTAAGGAAAATTTAATAATATTTCCCTGGATATCATAAAAATTAGTACAGATATCTCCAACTACTCCCTTATCAGTCAGTTTAGCAAATTCTTTAACAGAAAAATATCCTCGCTTTATCATGGTAGAACTTTGTTTAGGACTACCTATGCCCACCACTGCTATATCGGCTGATTTGGCTTTATCAATAACTGCTTTAATGCTTTTTTCTTTCTCAAATGCTTCTTTTATCTGAAAATTACTGACAAAGACGGGAGCATTTAATACATAATATCTTCCTTTAAAAGCTTCGCTTGCTTGCCTTGCTATTTCATTGGAATGGATATCTCTGCCAGTAATATCAATCCCTCCCAAAAGAGGAACAATATCTATATTTAAATGGGATGGAGAATTTAATGCTTTGACTACTTTAGCTAAAGTAGTCCCCCAAGAGACCGCAATAGTATCATTTTCTCGAACTCTTCTTTGTAAAAGTAAAGCTGTTGCTCTTCCTACTTTCTCTTTAATGGCTTCTTCGGAATTTATTCCTTCATCAGACACCACAACTGCCTCTTTTAATTTAAAATATTGTTCAAGTTTATCTTCTAAAGAACCTAAGCGGTCTTCATAATCCTTAATGTGAAAGGTTACTATCTCCTTTTCTCTCCCTTCCTTTAGTAAACGTGATACAGCTGACTTAGATATCCTTAAATTAGATGATATCTCATCCTGACTTAAATTATCCAGATAATACATCCTACATATCTCAGCAATCAAAGAAGCATATCTTTTCATTATGTGATATTTCTCCCTCTATGTGAAATAATTTGCATATCATGAAATTATTTTACAATATACAATTATGCATGTCAAGAAAAAGAGACACTTTCCGCACATATTTGGGGCATTCCTGAGAGGGTATATTTTTTAATTAGTAAAATAAGTTATCAGTTTACGGTTGCAAGATACGAGATGCAAGGTGCGAGGTGCGGACTGAAGTAAAGGGTTTAAGTTTTTAATTGTCAGAGAGGCGTGTGGCAATACGCCCTACAAGGAATGAAAAATTAAATATTAGCAGTAAGTGGTTTGGGAGTTCGGAAGACTTATCAAATCAATCTAATAGCAAATTCAGGGCACACCGGATTGCAATAGCCGCACAAAAGGCATAATTTATGATTAACTACCGCTTTCCCATTTTCTAAAGATAAGGCATTATTAGGACAGGTTTTAACACAGGTGCCGCAACCTTTACAAAAAGATGAAATAAATAATCTTTTGTTGGGTTTAATTTTTTGGGTGAATAATTCCTGGAGGATTTCTTCGTTATTATATATTTTTATATTTAGCTCTAATTCTTCCGG